>JAGVDA010000429.1 GCA_020058975.1 Thermosynechococcus sp. WC_1
GTATGAACACGAATAGGATAAGAAAAATGCGTTTGGGAATAACGACGGCTGGCCTGTAAATACTCTTCTAGTCCGGCTGGACCGTAGATATCAATTTGGCTATTATTACCGGCTAGGCCACAGCTTGCGAGCAGACCCATTAAGCCAAAGATGTGATCGCCATGCATGTGGGTCACAAAAATACGGCGAATTTGGCTGATTTTGAGTTCGCTTCGTAAAACCTGATGCTGGGTTCCTTCGCCACAGTCGAGGAGCCAAACCTCGGCGCGCTGTGCTAACCGAACGGCAACGCTAGAAACATTTCGAGATCGCGTTGGGACACCGGAACTTGTGCCAAGGAATGTAATTTGCAAAATTCCTAATCCTAGTAAAACCTGAGGAAATTACTTAATTTGAATCACTTGCCTTTAATCATACGACGGTCGCATCTTATCTATTGATATAAACCAGGATAGAACCAACGCGAAGCCACCTGAAGCCAATAGCAATTCGTAAGGCTGAAAGGTTTCAGAAAGGTGCTATGCTCACTGTCGTTAAACATAAGCTTCTTTCCTGTTGAACTTGGCGCAGCAAGCTTACTGAAATCAACCAATAGAAACAAACCTTGTTCTTTGACTGTCTAATGGCATTAAGACGAATGGCCTTAGACAACTCGGGGCACTCTAAATAATAGAGTTTAGACCAGCTTACCCTCAAATCATTAGGCCACGTCTCGTCCCGCTATTCATCATTTCAATTGTAATGGAGTATTATTTTATGACTTGGCTCCCGTTTCGCCAACCTAAATGCGATCGCAGCCACCGAAATGATAGCTTGGCTCCAGGCGTTCCAACCCTGCCCAGCGCAGTATGGGTCGCAGGTTTGCTGATGTTGGCTGCTGCTAACCCCGCTGCTGCAATGGATATTCGCGTGGGGCTAAGTCAGGGTGCTTCGACGGTCACCGTGGGCAGTTCTAGTGCAGCGGATATGGTGGATGGAAAAGGGAAGATTCTAGGTCAAATTCCGGCTTTGCAAGGGTTCACCGCCACCGAGGTTGCAGGCGGGGTGAGCCTGAATGGTAAAAAAGCGTGGCAGATTACCGTTAAGCCGAAAGAGAAAGGGTTAATTTATGTGGGGGGCAACCGCAGCGCTGGAGGCCGCTGGTACCGTGGCGAAGTGAAGTTAGTCCGCAGCAGCGCTGGCATAACGGTCATCAACGATCTAAATTTAGAAGACTATGTTGCCAGCGTAGTGGGTAAAGAAATGTACCCCATCTGGCCTCAAGAAGCCTTAAAGGCTCAGGCCGTTGCCGCTCGCTCCTACGCTATTTTTCAGCAGCAGCACCCTAAATATCAGCTCTTTGATGTCTTAAGCACCACCACCTCCCAGGTTTATGCAGGGCTAGATGGCGAAGCCAATACGACCCAAACCGCAGCTCAGGCGACCGCTGGTCAGGTGCTGACCTATCAGGGCAAGGTGATAGAGTCTGCGTTTCACTCTGCTTCTGGTGGTCACACCGAAAATTCAGAAGATGTGTGGGTGAGAGCTGTACCCTATCTGCGCGGGGTGCCAGACTTTGACCAGGCCGCCCCTGTGTTTCAGTGGAACCTGGCGTTGACTTCTAGTCAGATTCGCCAGCGCATTCCAGGTATTGGGGACATTATTTCGATGACGCCTGTTAAAACGACCCCCGTGGGACGAGTCAAGGTTCTCAAAGTTCAGGGGAGCAGAGGCGCTCTGTTAATGAAAGGGAGCGATGCGCGTCGGGCATTGGGACTTAAGAGTACGTACTTTGCCGCAAAACCGGAATTTGGGACGGTGGCAGGCACTAAAGGGGCTAAACCGATTGGGTTTCAGATTTCAGGGCAGGGTTCTGGACACGGCCTTGGGATGAGCCAGTGGGGAGCCTATGGACTTGCAATGCAGGGCAAGCCCTATGAGGCCATTCTGACCCATTACTTCAAGGGTGTTTCACTCAAAACCCTTTATTAACCTAATCTGAAATCAATCAGAGTGTAACCCTAGCCAAATCGACCAGACACATAGTCTCGCGTAATATCTTCTTTTGGGTCGGTAAAAATATTGACGGTATCGTCATATTCAACCAGATAACCGACTTTGCCGCCCTTAGGCGTTGCTTCAGCGTTAAAGAAGGCGGTTTTATCAGAAACCCGTGATGCCTGCTGCATATTGTGGGTGACGATGATAATGGTGTACTGCTCTTTGAGGTCGTTCATTAGCTCTTCGACCCGCAAGGTTGAGATGGGGTCGAGGGCTGAGCAGGGTTCATCCATCAGAATGACTTCGGGGTTAACGGCGATCGCCCGCGCAATACACAGCCGCTGCTGTTGACCACCCGATAAAGACAATCCGCTGGCCTTGAGCTTATCTTTCACTTCATCCCACAGGGCAGCTCTTTTAAGCGACTTCTCTACCAATTCATCCATATTGCCTTTGTACCCGTTAATACGGGCACCAAAGGCAATGTTTTCGTATATAGATTTAGGAAACGGGTTCGGCTTTTGAAACACCATCCCAATCTGCCGACGTACCACCACGGGATCTACCCGCTTGTCGTAGAGATTGGTGCCGTGGAACAGGACATTCCCCTCGATACGGGCACTCGCCACTAGGTCGTTCATGCGGTTAAAGCATCGCAGTACCGTGCTTTTTCCGCAGCCTGAAGGGCCAATGAGTGCTGTAATCTTGTTTTTGGGAATATCTAAAAATACATTTTTGACGGCTAAGATACCGCCGTAGTAAACCGATAAATTTTCGGTCTGAAGCGTATACTGCGTTGCGGAACTGGTAGCAGGGGCGAATGTAGGGTTCATATATTAGGCTGATGAAGATCAGAGCGAACCGAGAAGCGCACTAGATCTGATCCTAGACTAATCGGCAGTCTTAAAATACACCGTTTACGTAAAGGGCAGGTTAACGAGAAGCGTACAGCGCTACGCTGAATTGCTCCACAAAAGCGGTACTAAGGATCAAAAAAAATACTCGCCTTAACCTATTCTTTACTTGCAGTCTGTATGCTTTTTTACCAGCGGCCTGTAGTATTACACTGCCATCCCTTGAGTAGAAATTAGAAAAACCTAATGTTTCTTCGTTCTAAAGCCATTCGCTGGACTATCACCGCCTCTGCTGCGGCCTTAACCCTGGGGTTAGGTTCTTGTGGACAATCAGATGCGCCTACCGCATCTTCGAGTGGTGCTGCATCTCCGAGCGCCGCTGGCAGCCCCGTCGTCACTGAAAACGTCACGCTGAGTGGTGCGGGGGCGTCCTTCCCTGCGCCTCTTTATCAACGCTGGTTTGCAGACTTTAATAAAGCCAATCCTACGGTTACAGTGAGCTACCAGTCTGTAGGGAGTGGTGCGGGTGTTAAGCAATTTATTGCGGGCACCGTAGACTTTGGTGCCAGTGATGTCGCCATGAAGGATGAAGAGATTAAGCAAGTCCCTAAGGGCGCACTATTGCTGCCCATGACGGCTGGCTCGATTGTGCTGGCTTACAATCTGCCCGATCTCAAAACGCCGCTCAAGCTTTCGCGCGCAGTCGTGGGCGATATCTTTTTGGGTAAAATTAAGAAGTGGAACGATGCGGCGATCGCCAAGGCTAACCCCGATGCTAAGCTGCCTGATTCTGCCATTGGCGTGGTATATCGCTCTGACGGTAGCGGCACCACAGGCGTCTTTACTAAGTTTTTGAGCGCGATTAGTGCGGAGTGGAAAACCAAAGTGGGCGACGGAAAAACCGTCAACTGGCCCACCGGAACGGGTGCAAAAGGCAACGAAGGCATTACCGCCCAAGTTCAGCAGAATAAAGGTTCAGTGGGCTACGTTGAGTATGGCTATGCCAAGCAAAACGGCCTTACCGTTGCAACGCTTGAGAACAAAGCAGGTACCTTCGTTGAACCTAGCGATACCTCTGCCCAAGCTACGTTAGCTGCGGCAAAGCTGCCGGATAACCTGCGGGTTTTCATTACCGATCCCGAAGGTAAAGACGCTTACCCCATCGTCACCTATAGCTGGATCTTGGCTTACAAGACCTATAGCGATGCCAATAAAGTGAAGGCTCTCAAGGCGATCGTTAACTACAGCCTCACTGAAGGACAAAAAGCTAGCCCTGAACTGGGTTATGTAGCACTGCCTGAAGCGGTCGTCACTAAGGTTAAAACAGCCGTTGATTCAATTGCCGTTAAGTAAGTAAGATCACACTCCCTTAAAGGTTTTGATTTTAGGGGGCGTTTGGGTAATTGCAAGGAAATATCCTAATCAAGAACCCCGCCCCTTCTTTCAGTTTTGTCCATTGAGCGCTTATCAGATTCGTCTCCGAAACCATCCTTAACAAAAATCATGGCTTCACAATTGGCGGCACCTAACCAGCTTATTCAGTCAAAATCTAGCCTGGGGCAAATTTTAGATAAGACATTTATCTGGATCACTCGCATCTGTGCTTTTTCGATTGCAGGTGTGCTGGTGTTAATTGCGGTTCAGGTTGGCATTGAAGCAATTCCCGCAATTAAAGCCTTTGGGCTAGGGTTTGCATTTCAGCAGGATTGGGATCCGGTTAAGGGTAGCTATGGCGTATTGCCAATGATTTACGGCACGCTCATGACGTCTTTTGTAGCGCTGCTTTTGGCGATTCCCATTGGGGTTGGCTCCGCTATTTTTTTGAGCGAAGACTTTCTGCCCGTCTCCTTTAGAACCGTTCTTGTATTTCTAGTAGAACTACTGGCGGCTATTCCTAGCGTGGTCTACGGGCTGTGGGGCATTTTTGTGCTGATTCCCCTCATTCGACCTTTTGGGGAATGGCTGCACGAAAATTTGGGCTGGTTTGTGCTGTTTGGCACCAGCCCCTCTGGCCCTGGCCTGCTGCCTGCGGCAGTTGTCGTGACGATTATGATTTTGCCTACCATCACCGCAATCTCTAGAGACGCGCTCACTTCGCTACCGCCAGAACTGCGTCAGGCTTCTATAGGTTTAGGCGGCACCCGATGGGAAACAATTTTTCGGGTTCTTTTACCTGCTGCATTTTCGGGCATTGTCGGAGCCATTATGCTGGCGCTCGGTCGCGCCATGGGCGAGACGATGGCTGTAACGATGCTGATTGGTAACTCCAACACCGTTAATTTCTCTCTGTTTGCACCAGGAAACACGATCGCCTCTCTGTTGGCTAACCAATTTGCAGAAGCCAGTGGACTTCAGGTTTCTGCCCTCATGTATGCGGGCTTAATTTTGTTTGCGCTCACGCTGCTGGTCAATGTTGCAGCGCAATGGATTGTGATGAAGGTTCAGAAGTTTTAAGTCTTCTTTCGTCCCTGCTATAAAATTCCCCAGCACTAACCATCAGAGATACCCATTGGTTTCACGCTATGTATCTGACTCGTAAATCTTCAGACGCGCGATCAATTTTTAATAAAGCCATGACCGTTCTGGCAGGCTCGCTGGTTGTTGTGGCGCTGATACCCCTATTGGCAGTGCTGTCCTACGTTCTAATTAAAGGATTCAGCCGATTAAACCTAGACCTGTTGACTAAACTTCCTCCGCCTCCCATGGCTCCAGGTGGCGGTATTGCCAACGCTATTCTGGGAACGCTCATTATGGTGGGCTTGGCTTCTCTCATTAGCGTCCCCATTGGGGTGGCTTCTGCAATCTTCTTGTCAGAGTTTAGCCCTCCTAAGACCGCTCAATGGATTCGGTTTGCAACCAACGTCCTGAATGGGGTGCCCTCTATCATTTTGGGCGTGTTTGCCTACGCTGCATTTGTGGTGACAACCAAAACGTTTTCCGCCTATGCAGGTGCAGCAGCACTGGCTATTTTGATGCTGCCTACCATCATTCGCACCACAGATGAAGCCCTCAAAATTGTGCCCCAAGAGATTCGGTGGGCGGCATTGGGAGTGGGCGCGGCGAAGTATCAGACAGTTTTGCAGATTGTGGTGCCAGCGGCGCTGCCGACCATTATTACGGGGGTGACATTGGCGATCGCCAGAGCTGCCGGAGAAACGGCTCCCCTCATCTTTACTGCGCTGTTTACTCAATTCTGGCCCAACAGCTTATCGCAGCCTACTCCTTCATTAGCGGTACTCGTCTTCAACTTTGCCACGGTACCCTTTAAGAACCAGCAGGAGTTGGCTTGGGCAGCTTCTTTGATTTTGGTGCTTTTAGTCTTAACCACCAGCATTGTCTCTCGCTTCGCCCTTCGCCGTAAAACTTACTAATTGGTTCTCCCAATGACTCACTATTCACCTCAAATGGGCACTCAAACTCAAGATAAAGTTGAGGATACTGCCTTAGAAGCCGTTAACCTTCATATTCATTACGGCTCTTTTTTAGCCGTAAAAGATGTCAACCTTAAAATTGCCCGTAACCAAATCACCTCGTTTATTGGTCCATCGGGCTGTGGAAAAAGCACCCTTTTACGATGCTTTAATCGTCTCAATGACCTCATTGAAAGCTTTCATATCAAAGGCCAGGTCTATCACGACAACCAAGACCTTTATAGCCGCCACGTCGATCCAGTTTTGGTGCGTCGCCGCATTGGGATGGTGTTTCAAAAACCAAACCCATTTCCTAAATCAATTTACGATAACGTCGCCTACGGCCCCAGAATTAACGGGTTTAAGGGAAACCTAGACGAACTCGTTGAGCAATCTTTGCGACAGGCCGCTTTATGGGACGAAGTGAAAGATAAGCTAAAGCAGGGTGGTGCTGCGCTTTCTGGCGGTCAACAGCAGCGGCTCTGCATTGCACGCACCATTGCCGTGCAGCCAGAGGTTATTTTGATGGACGAACCCTGTGCCGCGCTTGACCCCATTTCTACCCTCAAAGTAGAAGAACTCATGAATGAGCTAAAGAAGCAGTACACCATCGTGATTGTGACCCACAATATGCAGCAGGCATCACGGGTTTCTGATAAAACGGCCTTCTTTAACGTAGAGGCAACCGACAAAGGAAAAGTGGGCTATTTAGTTGAATATGACGATACCGTTAATATCTTTACCAACCCCCGCGAAACCTATACCAGAGACTATATTGCAGGTCGATTTGGATAGGCGATATATGTCTAAATAAGCGCAATTATGGACGATGATGTTACCTTAGGCCACAACTGGGGAATTATAATTACATCGTCCGGATAGGGGTACGTATGACAGAACGCAAACGGAATCCAGAAGAAATTCTGGAGGACATGCTGAA
>JAGVDA010000482.1 GCA_020058975.1 Thermosynechococcus sp. WC_1
GATCAACACCGTTATTCTGCTTTCTAGCAGCCTCGTCATCCATAAAGCCGATGATGCAGTCAAAGCCAATGACATCGCTGGGATGCGCCGCTGGTTTTTGATTACGATGGCGATGGGCATTACATTCTTGGCGGGGCAGCTTTACGAGTATGCCCACCTCGAATTTGGCCTTAAAACAAACCTCTTTTCTAGCACCTTCTATGTTTTGACAGGGTTCCACGGCCTACACGTTATGGTGGGCGTGATCTTAATGTCGATTGTGCTGTGGCGATCGCGTACCCCTGGTCACTACTCATCAGAGAAGCACTTTGGGGTAGAGGCGGCTGAAATTTACTGGCACTTTGTAGACGTCATTTGGGTGCTGCTGTTTTTGCTTTTGTACATTCTTTAGCCAAAAAGAGGTCTTTCCCCCATCATCTCGAAGAAAAAGGTCATGGGGGGTTGACAGAACGTACTGAAATTCGGTAAATTGATAAACGTTGAAAGTCACTTGCCCCCATCGTCTAGAGGCCTAGGACACCTCCCTTTCACGGAGGCGACGGGGATTCGAATTCCCCTGGGGGTACTTTCAAGCAGAGGGTTCCAAAATTTGGAGCCTTCTTTTTTTATGGTCATTGGTCAGGACTCCATGAAAATTGCCACCTGGAATGTAAACTCCATTCGCTCTCGCCTAACCCATGTCTTAGATTGGCTAGAGAGCAGTGCGGTGGATGTTTTGTGCGTTCAGGAAACAAAGGTGCCAGATGAAGTATTTCCGCGATCGCCCTTTGAAGAAAAAGGCTACCATCTCTACATTTCTGGGCAAAAATCTTACAACGGTGTTGCGCTGATTAGCCGTCTGCCCTTAAAGAACGTCACCTACGGCTTCAGCCCAGTCCTAGGCGGCACAGAAGCCTTAGAAGATGCCCAACAGCTCGACGCACAAAAGCGGGTGATTACGGGCGTTATCGCGCCAGGGATTCGCCTTGTCAATCTCTATGTGCCCAATGGGTCTTCAGTGGGGAGCGAAAAATATGAATACAAGCTGCGCTGGTTTGGCATATTGCAGCAGTACCTGACCCAGCTCAAAGCAGAAGGCCAACCCATTTTGATGTGTGGGGATTTTAATATTGCCCTAGAAGATCGCGATATTTGCGAGCCAGACAACAAAGGAGACCATATTATGGCCTCTTCAGTAGAGCGCACGGTGCTTCAGTCTGTGCTAGATCTTGGGTTTGCTGATGCCTTTCGCAAGTTTACAGAAGAAACAGGCCACTATAGCTGGTGGGATTACCGTGCCGCTTCGTTTCGACGCAATTTAGGCTGGCGGATTGACCACCACTACCTCACGCCAGAGCTTTACGAGAAGGCGGTGAGCTGCGTGATTGATAAAGAACCGCGATCGCTGCCCCAGCCCAGTGATCATACGCCCGTCATTGTCGAGTTGGCTTTGTAGAATTAAGGTGAAAGCCCAGCACACCATCGGGTCGGATGTAGCGCGTTAGCTGGCTGTAGGGAATCAGATAATCTCCCGATGGCTCAGCCGCTTTAATGACGTGAGAAAAGTCAAAACTGTAGTGAAAGGTAATACCCGTTTTACCAATGGTGAAGTTTTCAAGGTTTTTGGGCTGAAAGCGATGGTTGGCAAAAACATCTAACCCAAGGTCAGGCTCTTGTTTGCGAACTTTTGCAATCTTTTGCCGAATGTTTTGCTGCATTTTTTGGTCAATAGATTGGGCGATCGCCCCCAACCCATCTGCCTTAAATAAATCTTTAACCCGTAGCCTTTTCCCCGTTTTAAGGTCGACAGACACCCATTTTTCAAACCCACTCGGGTAAGCACCAACCCCCGAAACCGTGTAGGTGAGATCCAAAATGTTGTTGCGGTTGTAATTGATAGCGTACTCAACCTCAGTCAGCCAATGATTTTCAATATAATCCTGCCGCATTTCTTCAAGAGATTGCCCTAAGACCTGCTTAAGGCTGATGGCTGTCTGTACTTGTTTCAAAATGGCAGCATTCGTCAACCCTGATGCCACTGGGTAGCGAATAACGGCTTCTTTATAATCTGGAAACGCCGCCCCTTGTTTACCAAAACGCAGAACAGCGGTTTTTGATTGAAGATTAACGCTGCCGAAAAGGACTTTTATTTTGGGTTGAGATAAGACGCCTTCTGCAAAAGCTGTTGAGGGGGACATTGGGGTAAGCACGATCGCCGCAAAGCAGCAGCATTGCAGGCAGATCACTGACATGAACAAAGGAGAAAGCTTCATAGTCAAGGCTGATGGATTTTGCTTAAAAGACCACAGTCGTAAGAGATTAGTTTCTGAGCACCCCTGAATACCCATAAAAATGCCCATAAAAAAGGCTCTCGATCTGACGGATCCGAGAGCCAAGCCTAGAAGTGTGAAAACATGCCGCGTAGAATTTTTGTATCGAGTGGCGAGACTCTATCCCTTTCGAGAGTAGTACTCAACCACCAGTAGCTCATTAATTTCAAGAGCAACCCATTCGCGTTCGGCCAGACTATTGACCTTACCCTTAAGCTTTGCTTTGTCTAGCTCAAGGTGACTGGGGATATTGGCAAGCCCAGGGAATTGAATATTGGTTTCGACCATTTTACGAGAATGCTCTCGGTCTCTGACCCCAATTTCTTCGCCTGGACGGCACTGATAACTTGGAATTGAAACGGTTTTGCCGTTAATTGTAATGTGTCCGTGGTTCACCAACTGACGCGCTGCGGGGATGGTGGGAGCCATACCTAAGCGGAAGACGGTGTTGTCTAAACGCATTTCTAGCAATTGCAGCAAGGCTGTACCTGTGGAACCACCTGCTCGACGCGCCTTACGCACATAGCGTAGGAGCTGTCTTTCAGAGAGTCCGTAGTTAAAGCGAAGCTTTTGCTTTTCTTCGAGTCGGACGGCATATTCAGATCGCTTTTTACGAGCCTGTCCATGCTGTCCTGGCGGATAAGCCCGCCGTGATGATTTCCGAGTTAGACCCGGTAGTTCTCCTAAGCGGCGCACTATTCTAAGGCGCGCGCCCCGATATCGCGACATATCACTTCCTCTAATTCATGAAGTCACAGCTTACCAGTATAGGTTTATTTAGGCTATTCGTTCAAGGGCGAAAAAGAATTTGATCATCCTAGGTATGCCTGCTTAACCCGCTCGTCTTCCAGTAAGTCAGCCGCAAACCCTTTAAGCGTAATATGTCCAGCCTCTAGCACATAGCCTCTATCGGCAGTCTTAAGGGCGAGATGTGCATTTTGCTCAACCAGCAAAAGCGTAATACCCGCCTCCCGTAACTGCCGAATAATGGCGAAAATTTCTAAAACGATCGCCGGAGCCAACCCCAAACTGGGTTCGTCCAACAGCAGGAGCTTAGGACGGCTCATTAGGGCACGGGCGATCGCCAACATTTGCTGTTCGCCACCGCTAAGCGTTCCGGCAATCTGATGACGACGTTCGGCAAGACGCGGGAATGTCAGAAACTGCTGCTCTAGGTCGGCTTTAATACCCAGGCGATCAGAGCGGCTGTAGGCTCCTAGCTTTAGGTTATCTAAGACAGTCTGGCGGGTCAAAATTCGGCGACCTTCAGGACTATGCGCCATGCCTAGCTTCACCATCTCATGAGCGCTGCGGTTGAGAATCGTTTGCCCCGCGTAGTGAATCGCCCCGTCTCGTACCGGAATCATCCGAGAGATAGCCCGTAAAGTAGTGCTTTTGCCAGCGCCATTTGCACCAATCAGCGTCACCACTTCACCAGGGTAAATCTCTAGGTCAACAGACTGAAGTGCCTGGATGCCGCCATAATTGACGCTCAGCTTTTCTAGAGAGAGCAGAGGGCGATCGTTCATAAACCCATTTGTTAGCTGCATCGACGGCAAACTCACTATAAACCGAAGCTAGCAGCCTTCACCGACTGATAAATGGATTGTGCAAGGGACGGTCAGACAAACGATCTTCATCCAACGCAATCTTTAAGAAGTCCCAAGTCTGTTGATGTTCCGCAGCATCTTCTTTATCATCCAACCAAGAATCCAAAAGGTTGATTGCAGCTTGATTTTTTTGTGCTTGCTCAGCATTTAACAATGGGTAAGCTAACGGGTGGTATCTTCTGTCGAAACTGACGCAGTGTTTCCAGCAAATCCGTCCAATACTCTTTGGGCGTTGCTTCAATCTCATTGAGCAATAGTTTTAGAGAAGTTTGAGATGAGCTAAAACGATCTGCCATAGATTGATCGCCTCCCGATTATGCACAAAACCAAGAATCATTCTGCTTCTATCGGGGAATAAAATCCCAAACGGTGGACTTGGCCAGTGCCAATCCGAATGCACCAAGGTTGAGCATCAGGAAGGCGTTGGAAAAGCTGATCGGCTGCACTCAATCTATCATCGCCAATCTCAAATTCACCTGTCTCGATATCGATCGCCACAATCTTGTTCCGGTGGTTTTGCTCAACCTGAAGCCGGATTTTGGATTCATAGAGCGCATTGCCCCGTCGGGTAAATTCTTCTTTGCTATATCGGGGTTTCCGCTGAGCGGAGTCGAAGTGTTGTCGAACTGCCATAGGTTTGACCTTGCTACAACTTGACCACTTTATTTTAGCTGGGAGGGGCGATGATGATCTTCTGTGGTGGGGTCAAACGAGATGTCTCGTAGTGCCTTTCGCATCAAAGCGTTTGGCAACTCAACGCCGCGAATAACGGATTTTTTTCGCTCGACTACGACAAATCCAAATCGCTCAAAGAACGGCTGTGCCGTTTGGCTGACGTTGGAAGTCAGTTCTGTGATGTTCAATCGCTTGGCCTCGCTGTGAATGACCTGCATCAATGCCTTGCCTATGCCTTGACGCGAGTGGTGCCCGGAGACGAAGAAATGATCGATATATCCATTCTGTTGGATATCAGCGTAGCCAACAGGCTTGCCGTCAATTTCAGCAACAAATGGATTGATTCCGTTTATCCGATTGACCCAAAGCTCATGATCAAGATCCGATGGTGCCCAGGCGTTTAACTGCTCCTCTGAGTAGTCATTTCTAGCAATGAGATGTATGGCGGAGTAATAGACCTCAAAAAGCGCGAGTTCTTCATTGGGTTGAAATCGTCGGATGTGCATAGGTTCCTGTTTCTGAGGTCTAACAGCTTCGCAATAAGGGGCGCGAGCGATTTTTTAAAGGCTTAACCAAAAGGCTGATTCGAGCGTCCCTTGCATTTCGTTATTAAACAAGGCTCTCCCTCGCAACAGTGCTTACCTGTAGCCGTAAACCCAAAGCTTGAAAAACCTTTAGAATCGTCGCAAATTCTGGATTACCTTCAACAGATAGTGCTTTATAAAGACTTTCACGACCAAGACCAGTATCGCGTGCGATCTGAGACATTCCTTTAGAACGAGCAATATCTCCAAGAGCGGCAGCGATCAGTGTTGGATCGCCATCTTCAAGCGCTGCTTCAAGATATGCTGCCATATCCTCCCTCGTTTCTAAATGATTTGCTGCATCCCAAAGCTGAGTTTTAGTTTTAGCCATTCTACCCTCCTATAATTCTCGTGCTAACTCAATCGCTTGTGTAATGTCCTGTTGTTGGGTGCGCTTATCACCGCCTGCGAGTAAGACAATTAAAGTGGATCCACACTGAATGAAATAAATCCTGTAACCTGGCCCATAGTTGATACAGAGTTCAGAGACACCTGCTCCAACTGGCTTTACATCGCCAGGATTTCCCAAAGATAGACGACGAATACGAGTATCAATGCGTGCCTTAGCTTGTCTGTCTCGTAAGCTACTGAACCAAAGCGCATAAACTTCAGTTTCGCGAATTTCAATCATGGCTTAATTGTATCTCGCAGGATACAAAAAGACGAGCCATAAATCCTGCTGAGGTCACATGTATGGGATGAAGCAGGACTTGTCTAACGGACTGCGCCTCACCAGACAGATTTACACTTTGCTAGAAAGCTATTATGTAACTCGCCGCTCCGTGCTCAGGCGGTTGTTAGCCAGCTATAGCAGTAGGTTACAAATGTCTCTTGCTATCTTCCTCCCCGCATTACGATCACTGGCAGTTTTAGAAAACGTTACTACATAACGATTGTCCCCATTGAATCTAATCTTATAATGATTCTTTTCCGAAATAATATCAAAGCCCATTTTTTCTAGATCAC
>JAGVDA010000237.1 GCA_020058975.1 Thermosynechococcus sp. WC_1
CCAGACCAGCCCACAAATACGAAGCGATCGCGCTTGAGCCAGTCATCAATGACGTCGAAGACGCCTCTCTCTGGCACGCGCCCCATTGCTATGGTCATGAATGACTCTCCAATAAAAAGGCTTTACAAAAATAATGGTTTAAGAACGAATGTCTGGCAGAAGCAAATTCACTCCAGCCAAAACACGCATGGTCGTAGACAATATAAATGTTTACGATTCTTTATGATTCGCTATATCTAAGAGTATAAGAACAAAATCAGAATTTTTATCTGAGTAGAAATGCTCATTTCGTAAGCGATCTAGCCCTTGAATGAAGAGGGATCAAGGCTAAAGGGCTTCTGGTGAAGGGTTGTAGAGACATCGAGGATCCCGACGGTTTCGACTTTCTGAGAAAACCTTTACATTTAATTTACATTTCAAGTGCTTGCTTCGTTTAGAGATCTTGGCTGCAGGAACCCTCACGAACAGTTTTAGATTTAGACGCTTTTTACAGACAGCACATTCTCATCGTGAAACTGAGTTCTGCCCTTGAGATGAAAATAGGTAGACTCTTGCAATAACAAACTTTGACATCAGATGATTGCCGTTCCACAATGAAAGTAGATTCAGCCCCTTCATTCAGAACGGTTATGAACGTCTCCCTAACGCCCGAACTCGAACAGCTTGTTCACCAAAAAGTTAAAAGCGGTCGGTATCTCTCTGCCAGCGAAGTGGTGCGCGAGGGTTTGCGCCTTCTAGAAGAACGCGATCACCTCTACAAGGCACGACTGGCGGAACTGCAAAAAGAAATTACGCTTGGCATCGAATCTTCAGAACGAGGGGAACTGTATGACGGTGAGGCAGTGATTCAGGAATTAAGAGAGCAAAATCAGCAGCGAAGGAATCAGTCAGGGGCAAATGCGTAAGACTTATGTCCTAACTGGGCAAGCAAAAAAAGACTTAGACGAAATCAACGAATTTATCGCTGAGGATGATCCACAAGCTGCCAATCGCTTTTTAGATGCCTTTGCGCAAAAGAGTCAGATGCTGGTGCAGTTTCCTGAAATAGGGCGGTGCTGGGATGATATTGTCCCACCCTTACGAAGTTTTCCCTTGGGCAAATATCTGATTTTCTATCGCCCGATTCAAGAAGGTGTTGAAATTGTTCGGATACTCAGCGGCTACCGTGACTTTGAGGCGATTTTTCCTGAATTAGGCGATTCATAGCGGGTTTCCTCTGACAGCTTCGATTTTAGGAAGCAGTCACACTAGATCTGCCAACCCATGTCCGCGAGAGTCTGTTGCAATCGCTGAGCTTCGTCAACATTGCCTTGGAGCGTGTGGAGGGCGATCGCCTCTTGAAAAGCTGCCAAGCTCTCTAAAACCTGCCCCTGCTTGAAGTAGGCTACACCCAAATTTTGATGGGCTTCGGCATTATTGGGCTGAAGGGTGATCGCCTCCTGATAGGCGTTAATTGCGGCACTGAAGTTACCTTGGGCTTTATAAACAAGGCCGAGATTGTAGTGGGCGATCGCCAGATCTGGCTGAAGGAGAACAACGTAGGTCAATAGGGCTTCAGCCTGAGTCCAATTCTCAGAATCACTATATAGAGCCGCAAGATTAATACAGGCGGCTAATTTCAGCACGTCTGGGAGTTCTGTCTCTAGCGCCTGCTCGTAATGCTGCTGTGCCAGCGCAATCTGCTGGGTGGCAGTATAGGCCAGTCCTAGATGATAGTGCAGCTCATAGCGGGTTGCAGCGGCTTCGGGCTGTGTTGCTAAGCCCTGCTCAAGGAGCGTTACGCCTAGGGTGTGGTGCCCTTGAGTGACGTAGAGCGCACCTAACTTGCTGCACATATAGGCATCTTGAGGATTTGTCTTGAGGTAGCGACTCATGATGCGCTCAGCGCGGTCTGACTTTTGGCGTTGGGCGATCGCCTCGGGTCTGTAGCCATCGTGGGTGATCGCAGGGATTGGAAGCGAGTGAACTTCCCAGTGTGGTTCTTGCTGCATCAGCGCGGTGATGTCGTCATCAATGGTTTCGTGGAACGGTCGCTGAAACTGGATTTGAGGGTGACGACGAAACAGGCGACAAACTAAAGAATAAGGGTTTTGCTGAGCGCCAATTTCTTCGCGCAAAAGCGTAACGGCAAGGCAGTGAGGGTTGTCAAGGGCAGACTGAAGAGCTGGGATGCAGTCTGCCATCAGCGTTTCATCTGCATCTAGCGCTAAAATCCAGTCGCCTTGAGCGTAGCGTAGCGATGCATTCCGTGCGTCTGCAAAATCATCTGTCCAGGGGTGGTGATACACCGCTGCGCCAAACTGCTGAGCAATCTCTACCGTGCGATCTGTAGAACCCGTATCTACTACAATTATTTCGTCTACAAGGGCTTGGACGCTTTTGAGGCAGCGCGGCAGCATGTTCTCTTCGTCTTTCACAATCATGCAAAGACTAATTTTGACAGCAGAGCCGGATGGATTGGCCTTAGACGGGGATAGGACAGCCATTTCTAGAGCGTTACGAGCGTTTGTCCTTCACTGTAGCCCGAAGTCTTGGCACTTCTGCCCTAAATTTTAGATAAAAGCTTGACAGCACTAGGGAATCTGTTGCTACAATTACTAAGCGTGTGCAATGGGGCGTCGCCAAGTGGTAAGGCAGCTGGTTTTGGTCCAGCCATTCAGAGGTTCGAATCCTTTCGCCCCAGTTTTAAGAAGTAATGAGTAATCAGCAGTCCCTAAAGCCAGATGCGTTAGCGCTCGATTTTGACGGCGTGATCTGCAATGGGCTTAGAGAGTATTTTCAAATTTCGCTCAAGGCATACCGCCAAATCTGGTCAGACCCACCAGAGGACTCTCTTCCAGAATGGGAAGCATCCTTTGGCAGGCTCCGCCCTGTAGTAGAGACTGGCTGGGAAATGCCGTTGGTGCTGAGAGCGCTCTCTCAAGGGTGGGGCGAGGCCGAGATTTTGCTGAGCTGGCCGACCATTCGCGCACAGTTTGTAGCGCAAGAAAATCTCGACTGGCGAGACATTGGGCATCAGGTGGATGACCTGCGCGATCGCTGGATTAACGCTGACCTTGAGGGTTGGTTAGCGCTGCACAGTTTTTATCCGGGTGTAGTGGCGCAACTCAGCCACTGGCTTAACGAAGCGCTTCCGGTTTTTATTATTACAACCAAAGAAAGTCGGTTTGTGAAGGCATTGCTGTCGCAAGTAGGCATTTTTCTGCCACCTGACACGCTCTTTGGTAAAGACTGTAAGCAGCCTAAAGCCGTCACGCTTGGGCAATTACAGGCACAAGGCTATAGCAATATATGGTTTGTGGAAGATCGGCTGGCAACCCTTGCTACGATTCAAGCCCAGCCAGAACTTTCGCCCGTTACGCTGTTTCTCGCCGACTGGGGCTACAACACAGAAGACGAGAGACAGAAAGTAATGGCGATCGCCCCGTACTCAGAGTCTGCCGCTGCTTCATTCCTGCATCTCATCTCTCTGACGCAGTTTAGCTCAGGTTTTGAGGACTGGCTGAAATCATAAAAGACGAACCCACCCCGCCCTACGGGCACCCCTCCTCGGAGGGGATTTTTCTCGGACTTGTGTGTACAGGGGGGGATAGGAGGCATTTAGCCTGCTGTGCTGGCCTGTCCTAACGTCAAAATTCTATGTTTGAGTTCCTGCGCAATCTGCTGCTGCTCTGAAGCCGCCGATTCAAGGGGTGAATAGAGACTATCTAACGATTCATTCCAGCCATTGAGGTGATCCTGAATGGGCTGAAGGGTTTGCTGAAGAGTCTCCATGCGCCCGTGGAGCCGTCCTAGCTCGGTGCGCTTTTGGTTTAGGGTATTTGCTTGGTTCTCTAGTTCAGTACGCATTCTCGCAAGGTTATCCGTCATCTCAGCCACCTGAGATTGTGTTTGTTGAGCAGTACCCTGAAGGTTGCTTAGCTCTTGCTCTAGTGTCGCAAGCGCCGATTGCAGAGACTGACGCTGAGCTGCAACTTTCGTAAGCAGTGGTTCTACCTGCTTTTCAAAACTCGGCTCGTCTTTAGAGACAATGCCTTTACGCTGATTCAAAATATCTTGATGCAGCTTTAAGACAGCCTTGCGATCGCCCAGGGTTTGGCGCTGACCCTGAAGGGTTTCTTCAAGAAACTGGTAGTTCTGCTTTTCTTCTTCTAAGTCAGCCGCCATGTTCATGCGATCGTATTCGCTGGCTTTAGAGATTTTGATCTTCAGATCTTCGATGGTTTGGTTTTGTAGACCTAACTCTTCTTCTTGATCTGAGACAAAGTGAGACAGCTTTTCTAATTCCTTTCGGAGCTTTTCGACCGTTGCCTCTAATGTTTCTAGCGGCTGATTCCGGAGTGCCTCAAGGTCAATGTTGAGGTCGCCCGAAATCCCTTCTTTAAGGCACTGTAAGCTTTGTTCAAGATCGCTTTGGATCTGAAGCTGCTGGCTCAAGAAGCCTTGGTGGGTCTGCTTAAGGGTGAGGGTTTCTTGCTGAAGCCGTGCCTGAATCTGGAGCTGGTGCAGCGCTTCTAGCTCTTCATGCCATTTTTTCCAAGCATTTTCTAAATCAATCGACTGCTGGTCAAACTCTGGCTGTGTCCGCTCCAGTTCTTGACGTCCTTGATCCATTTGATTCCAAAACTGCTGGAGAATGGCCTGCTGCTCACCACCGCCCCCGCGCATGGCCTGAAGGGGCTGATGCAGAATGTCTCCACTCAGTAAAGACCCTTCTAAACGACCCATTAACTCTTCGAGTGCCTGAACCTGTTCGTCAGAGAGGGTGCTAGTCTGCTGATCTTGCGTCAACTGCTGCTGGGCGCTGCGCAGACGACCCCACGCTTCTTCTAGCTGGGTGCGATCGCCTTCAATGTCTTCTTTTAGCGCCAAAATTTGGGCGCGGGTGGCTTCAAATTCTTGGCGCTGCTCTTCAATTTTGTGAGACTCGGCCTCAAGCTGCTGAAGCTCTTCTGCGCGTGCTTCAATATCAACTTCTCGGCGGGTCAGCTCTTGGCTTTGGTAGATCAGCGACTGCTTCCAGCCCTCAATTTCTTCTTCTTGGGTACGGAATTTCTCGCGCATCCGCGAAAAGTTTTTCAAAATTCCGACCAGGTGACGGGTCGCATCCTGAATTTTCTTGACCTGCTGGTTTGCATCTAGCTCAACCAAGACAAGAACGCCTGCATTGTATTCATTGGCAATATCAGCGGGGACTGATTCTTCACCAGGCAGCATCGCCCAATTTTGCTCAGACTGCTGCTTGGCTAAGAGCTTTAGCTCTGTCTTATTGCCCATGAACCCAGTTTTCTTGTGTACTTCTGCTAAATACAGCACACTCAATATCCTCTTCTCTTATATCGCCCAGAATGAATTGTAAAGAGAGGCCAAAATTTCAGTCTTGCCTCAAAACTTTATTGGCCTAGGAAGAAAAATAGATTAACGCAGCGAAAAACTCGAGTGAGCCTTTAGTTTGAATGCGTGTGGCCTAATTTTCGCCTATCCGTACACTTGCTCTGTCAGAGTAACGCTATTTTCGTGACTCTCTATCCAACGTTGCTTGAAAGTACGTCTAAAACCCACCTGCTTATCTGAATCCGAACCACGTAAGCATGACATAACAAACGCTTAACCGTTGAGCCTAAAGACAGAAAATCCTGACTTAGCGCTTAAGTCGGTTGAAAGGATTGGCTACTAGCTTGTGCCCCAAATGCAGACTCCCCCACAAAGTGATGACATTAGAGTACCCATATTCTACCCTTAGGCATCGTTTTTGCAGTTTTGTTCTGTAAATTTCCACCAGCATTTTGAAGTAGTAAATGCCAGCGGCGAACTAAGCCATCATGCTGCTGATGGCGTTTTGGGTGACGGCGGCGATCGCCTGGTCGGTGGCCTTGGGCAAATGATAGTATTTCCCCCCCGCCTGAACCGACAGCTCTTTGGCAAAGCCCGTCGAAATAAACTTATTTTCGGTATCAATCACCAGCAGCTTAAGATTTAGCCCCCGAATGCGCCCCGCAATCTCTAGCAGCTCTTTCTTAATGTCTGGCTTTTCGCCCTCCACCTGGGGTTCCCCCAGCGATTTTGAAAGCGAGACATTGCCGCGACCATCGGTGATCGCCACAATCATGACTTGACCAATTTCACCCATAGACAGGGCGTTTAGCCCTACCCGCACGGCCTGGGTTAACCCATGGGCAAGGGGGGAACCGCCACCGCAGGGCAAGGTATCTAGGCGACGGCGGGCAGCTTCAATAGAGCGGGTTGGGGGCAGCAATACCTCAGCGCGATCGCCCCGAAACGGAATCAGCGAAACCTGATCTCGGTTTTGATACGCCTGGGTGAGCAGACGCAGCACTGCACCTTTGGCAGACTGCATGCGGTTGAGCGCCATTGAGCCAGAGGCATCAACTACAAACACCACCAGGGCACCCGCTTTACGCGCTAGGCGCTTTGTCCGCAAATCGGTCTGCTCTACAATGACGCGACGACCCGGGTTACGCTCTCGACGCGCCTTTTGGTACGGCGCAGCGGCACGTAGCGTAGCATCTACCGCAATACGCATTACGCCACCTCTGGGCAGCATCGGCTTAATATAGCGGCCTCGATCTTGAGAAAATACGACGGTACGATTCCCAGATTTGCCCTGCTGATTCGCCATTTGGGCAAAGTACAGCACCGAAGGGTCTAAAATCACGCCTTCGGTATCAAACACAAACTCTTCAGGGATATTGGGCGGCTCATCGGTTTCAGAGGGTTCCTCTGGCTCCGGCTCATCGGGGGTCTCTTCCGCCTCGTTTTCTTCAGGCTGCTCTTCTTCATTGCTGCTGTTGGGGGGCGGCGGCGGAGGTGGCGGCGGCGCATTTTGGTCTTCGGGGGGCGGCACGACCGTGGCGCGGGGCACAATCACTAGCTCTACGGCGCGGCGGAGGTCATCTGCGCTGACGTCACTTCGGCCTTCTAATGCCGCGTGAGCCTTAGCCACTCGTACCGCAAAGAGTTCGGCACGGTGTCCTTGCACC
>JAGVDA010000057.1 GCA_020058975.1 Thermosynechococcus sp. WC_1
ACCCATCAAGGCTCAAGCGTTAGTTGATCGAATTCGAGACATTCTTTCCTGGGAAGACTAAGCCGTAGCCTTCAACTCGGTTCACAAATTATTCACATTGGTACCTTAGAGTTCAAACTTGCTCGGGTTCTATCGTTTTGCAAATCCAATGGATCGAAAAAAAATAAGGGTAGCGATCTACTTCCCTAAAACTTGCGGGTCTCTAGCAAGTAGATCGCGCTAGGCGATCGCTTGCACTGCATACAGAATTAGCTTTAGAAAAAAGGAGTCAATAAAGGGGGATGTGGAAAATAAGACATAAATTCACAATAAATTCACATTTCTTGGATACAGTCTTGCCCTAATCCACGTTAACGCTCGGTTAAGGATTCCATGACACAGATCGGAACTTTCCAGCACGCTCAAACAACAGGACAAGTCCTTCCCCAACCGATTGTCCCATCACCCCGTTCTGTTCCAGCGAAAAGCGATAATCAGGGTGCCCCCCTGCGAGTTGTGTTATATTCCCACGACACAATGGGTTTAGGTCATAAACGTCGCAACCAGCTCATTGCCACCGCGATCTCGGCGGCAATCCCCAACGCCAATATTTTGATGATTACAGGGGTGCATAAGCAGAGCAATGGGGCTTTGCCCAGCGGAATCGATATTTTGACTTTACCCGCGCTTTACAAGGAAGGACACGGCCTTTACCGCTCACGCTATTTGACCCTTCCCATCGATGAATTGATTACCCTCCGGTCTAAGACCATTCGGACTGCGCTAAAGTGCTTTCAGCCAGATATTTTCATTGTGGATAACGTGCCGCGTGGGGTACGACGGGAGCTAGATCGCGCGCTGAAATGGGTGAGACAACAACGCAATATCTATTGCGTGCTGGGCTTGCGCGATATTCTGGATCAACCCGATGTTACCCGCAGAGAATGGCAAAAAGCGGGGAATGAAGATGTGATTCGTCGGTATTTTAATGCCGTGTGGGTCTATGGCGATCGCACGGTCTATGACTTGTCCCAAGAGTATCAATTGGCGAAGGATGTCGCAGCCAAGGTGAGCTATGTGGGGTATCTGGATCAGACGCGACGATTAGATCACTTGGGTCCCTTAGCCCGTAACCCCTTGGCAGAACTGAATCTTCCTCCAGGTCAATTAGTTTTGTGCTGTGTCGGCGGTGGGCAGGATGGTGCAGCGCTTGCCGAGGCGTTTATGCAGGCTGACTTACCACCCAACACCAATGGGGTGCTTTTAACCGGGCCATTTATGCCGTCTAAAATTTTGCCCCATTTACAGCAGCAATTAACTCAACATCCCTGCAAGCGCATCCTCAGCTTTGTGGATGAACCCACGCAATTACTGCAACAAGCCGATGCCGTCATTGCTATGGGGGGATACAACACCACCTGTGAAATCCTCTCCTTTGCCAAACGGGCCTTAATTGTGCCCCGTGTCACCCCTCGCCAAGAGCAATGGATTCGGGCCACTCGCTTGGCAAAAATGGGGTGTTTAGAGGTGCTGCACCCCGATCAATTAACTCCTCAAGCCCTTTCCGCATGGCTGCATCACAATCCTGGGCAAATTCCTTCCCTGCTCCCCGCCCCTGTTCTCTCGGCTGAGCCTGCACCCATTGACTTTAATGGGTTAGAGCGAATTGCTTCTCTGATCCATACCTTGAAGTGTGCTTGAGGAACGTCCCTTGAATCATCCTGCCCCTCTCCCCCAGACTGGCGACCAGATTGAACCCCGTATTGGTTATGTGCTCAAGCGATATCCTCGCTATTCAGAAACCTTCGTGGTGAATGAAATTCTCGCCCATGAAGCCGCTGGACTATCCGTGGAAATTTTTGCCCTGCGCCCCCCTGTAGATAGTCATTTCCAAGATCTGATTGCGCAGGTGCGTGCCCCGGTTCGCTATTTACTCGCTTCCAGTCTCAAAGGCGAAACGTTGTGGGATAGTGTGCGTCAGACCAGCGAAATTATTCCCGATCTCTGGGATAAATTGGCGATCGCCGCCCAGGAGCCTGCGGCAGAAGTCTGCCAAGCCTTGTGGTTAGCTCAGGCCGTCCACACCTCAAAGCTCACCCATTTACATGCTCATTTTGGTAGCTCTGCCACGACAGTGGCTCGACTCGCTAGTTATTTTAGCGGTGTGCCCTATACCTTTACCGCCCACGCCAAAGATATTTTCCATGAATCCGTGAATCCAGACGACCTCCAGCGCAAGTTAAGAGATGCGCAAACCGCGATTACGGTCAGCGACTTTAACTTGCAGTACTTGCGCCAACACTATGACCAAGCAGCAGCAAGGGTTGAGCGTTTATACAACGGGCTAGATCTAACGCAGTTTCCCTACCAATCCCCGCAGGAGCGGGGGGCGAAGATTGTTGCGGTGGGACGGCTGGTGGAGAAAAAGGGATTTGGCGATTTAATTAAAGCTTGTTCAATCCTGAAGTCCCGGAAGGTGGCGTTTGAGTGCCACATTATCGGAACAGGGGAACTAGAAGTGCAACTCCAATGGCAAATTCAGGCTCTGGATCTCACCGACGAAGTCGCACTCATTGGCCCCCGCCCCCAAAATGAATTAAAGCATCTGGTGCAGTCCGCAGCGGTGTTTGCGGCACCTTGCCTGGTAGCAGAAGATGGCAATCGGGATGGACTACCGACGGTACTATTAGAAGCCATGGCCCTCGGTACGCCTTGCGTTGCGACCAACGTGACAGGAATTCCTGAAATTCTCCACGATCGCCAGACTGGGGTCTTGATTCCCCCATCCGATCCAATTGCGTTGGCAACAGCGCTCGAACACATCTTGAGCCATCCGGCCCAACGGATGGCCATGGCCGAAAATGCGAGGGATTTGATGGAGAAGGAGTTTGATATTCAGCAAAATAGTGCTGTCATGCGGCAGATATTTGCTAAATGCAGCGCATTGGAACGCAATAAATGGGTTGGGGTAGAGGGTTGACGTTATGAGAATTGCCTACATCTGTGCCGATCCGGGCATTCCAGTCTTTGGGTGTAAAGGAGCTTCCATTCATGTGCAATCTGTCCTGCGGGAATTTCTGCGCCAAGGACATGAGGTGGAACTCTTCGCTACCCGTTTTGGCGGAGAACCACCCACGGACTTCACCGCCATTAAACTTCACTCGTTACCGACCTTACCCAAAGGGATACAACGGGAGGCACAACAAGCCCGAGAACAGGCGGCACTCTCTGCAAATTTAGAGTTGCGTATTGCCTTAGAACAGGTAGCAGCCTTTGATTTAATTTATGAACGGTACTCCCTTTGGAGTTACACCGGACTGGAATTTGCAAGGGATCGAAACATTCCCACTGTTTTAGAAGTCAACGCGCCTCTGATTGAGGAACAGGAGGCGCATCGGGGGTTAGTGCTGGTCTCTGAAGCCCAACAGGTGGCTCATCGCGTCTTTGGGGCTGCGACGATTTTGGTTGCGGTTTCGGAGGCAGTGGCGACATACCTGAAGGGGTATGCCACCGCCAAGGGGCGGGTTCATCTCGTCCCCAATGGGGTAGACCTCTCGCGGTTCCCTGACAACTTGCAGCCCTCTTGCCCCGATCGTCGGTTCACGGTGGGGTTTGTGGGCACTATGAAACCTTGGCACGATCTCCCCACCTTACTGGAAGCCTTTGCCCGTTTCCATCAGGAAGGGGCTAAAAGTCGGTTGTTACTGGTTGGCGACGGTCCCCTCCGTACGACCCTGGAATCCCGTGCCAAAGACCTTGGGATTGAGTCTGCGGTCGTGTTTGCGGGAGCAGTTCCGCCTGCGGAGGTTCCGGGCTACCTGGCTTCGATGGATGTGGCGATCGCCCCCTATCCCGCCGATCAACCCTGTTACTTTTCGCCCCTCAAAGTCTACGAATACATGGCAGCAGGACTCCCTGTGATTGGGAGTGCCGTGGGTCAACTCACCACTTTAATTGCAGAGAGCCAGACGGGGTACTTGTACCCAGCGGGCAATGTTGAAGCACTCCACGCTCAACTACGCCATCTTTCAACCCACCCAGACTGGCGGACACAAATGGGCCGCAATGCAAGACACCAAGCGGAACACCACAGTTGGGCGCAAGTCGTGCAAACCATACTGGAATTAGCCTTATCCGCAAAACCCTTGGAGGCTGTGCACTAACCTATGGGACGACCCCAGACGATCAAAGAAATTTTTCCAGGGTTTTGGCAGATTCTCAAACGCTTTTCGCCCTATATCGCACCCTATCGAGGGAAGGTTGCGATCGCTTTTTTGGCCTTGTTTGCCGAAGTATTAATGCGGTTGCTCGAACCCTGGCCCCTCAAAATTGCCTTTGATGGGGTCATTGCATCAAGTAGTGCAAAAGGGGATTTTGTAGATGCGTTCTTGCGAAATCAACTCTCACCCACCGCCATTTTAGCGATCGCCGCCCTTGGACTGGTGCTGATTACCTTGCTGCGAGCGATCGCCGCTTATTCCAGTACCATTGCTTTTGCCATTGTTGGCAATCGGGTGCTCTCCCAGGTGCGCCACGACCTTTACCGCCATCTCCAAAATCTTTCCCTGACCTTCCACCATGCCGCCAAGGGTGGGGATTTAACAATTCGGGTGATTAGCGATGTGGGTCTGCTGAAGGATGTGATTGTGACAGCCTTTTTGCCGCTGTTGGGCAATATCCTAATCCTGATCGGCATGGTCGCCTTCATGACCTATCTGAACGCCGAGTTAATGCTGTGGGTGTTCTTACTCGCGCCTTTATTTTGGTTGTCTACCTTGCGATTAGGGAAAGATATTCGAGCTTCTGCCCGTCAACAACGTCAAAAAGAAGGGGCAATGGCGGCGACCACAGCAGAATCCATGCAGGCCATCAAGATTCTCAAAACCTTTTCCCTAGAGGAGGTATTTGCGCGCACCTTTGCGACCCACAATCAGGGTAGCCTCCATGTGGATGTGCGAACCAAACGCCTAGAAGCTCAATTAGAACGCACGGTAGATGTTTTGATTGCTTTTGCGACGGCACTAGTGCTGGGACGGGGCAGCCAATTGGTATTAGAGCATACGCTCACGCCAGGGGATTTATTGGTGTTTTTAACCTACCTTAAAAATGCCTTTAAGCCAGTACGGGATTTTGCGAAATATACGGGCCGTTTAGCCAAGGCCACCGCTGCAGGAGAGCGGATTCTGGACTTACTGGATCGCCAGCCCGCAATTTACGATCGCCCCGATGCCATCGTCGCGTCATCCTTTGTAGGGCGGGTGCGTCTGACGAATCTAACCTTTGGTTACAACTCAGAACAACCCGTATTAAAGGGTATTAATTTAGTCGTTCAACCAGGTCAAACCGTTGCCTTAGTCGGATCCTCTGGGGCTGGAAAATCCACTTGGGTGAGTTTACTGCTCCGATTGTACGAGCCGACCTCGGGCAAAATCCTGATTGATGGTCGCGATATTCGCAGCTATACCCTGGAATCGTTACGATCGCAAATCAGTGTGGTGCTCCAGGAAAGCCTACTCTTTGCAGCTTCCATTCGCGAGAATATTGCCTACGGCAAGCCCAATGCTAGAGATGCGGAGATTATTGCCGCTGCGAAATTGGCTAATGCCCATGAATTTATTACCAAACTTCCCCAAGGCTATGAAACGGAGTTGGGAGAAAGAGGTGTGACGTTATCGGGCGGACAGCGTCAACGTATTGCGATCGCCCGTGCTGCAATTCGCAATGCGCCGATTTTATTATTAGATGAACCCACCACGGGCTTAGATCAAGAAAATGAATCTGCCGTAGTTGAAGCATTGGAACGCTTGGCTAGGGACAAAACCACCTTCCTTGTAGCCCATGACTTAAGCCTGGCAACCCGAGCGGATCTGATCTTGTATTTACAGGACGGGACGATTCAAGAGCAGGGCACCCATGCTGAATTAATGGCGCAGAATGGGTTCTACGCTGCCCTCTATCGGCTGCAAGTCCTCAGTCGTAGTGGGTCTGTTCAGCAGGCAGCCCCCCAGGAGGACGAGCATGCTCTCTTCGGCTGATCTTGCCTTAGCAGATCGCGATCCTGCTTTGCCGGGATTGGCGATCACCCTTGATGCTGAAGCCGTTCAAGACCTGCTTCAGCCCTACCTACCTAAGGGAGAGTGGGACATCAGTTCTTGTCTTTATCTGCGTTATAAACCTGGAGCCAGTTGCATTGCTGCCTACCAAATTCGCATCCAGGATCATTGGGTTGATTTTTATGTCAAAGCCGTGCGGGGGATCGATCTGGAGAAACTACAAAAATGGTCTCTACGTCCAGGTTTCTCCGATCCTCTCCTGAAATTGGAACGCATTGTCCTCAAGGATCAAGCCCTGATTATGGGCACCTTTTGGAATGACACTAAACTGCGACAACTGAGAACTCTTGCGAGTCCGTCCTACCCCCAGTCCCTGAATTTATGGCCAAATTTGTTGGCAGGGGGTGGAATATGGCGATCGCTGCGGTACAAACCGGAACGCCGCTATGTGGCCCAGTGGCAGGGCGAACATCGCACCCTTTTGGTGAAGTTTTACCTACCCAGCGATTACAATAACGCCGCCCTAGCTGCCCGAACCTTCCAATCCCAGGGCAATTTACGGATCGCGAGTCTGGTCAACGCCGATCCATCGCGATATGCGCTCTGCTTTGAATGGTTGGTCGGAAGATTATTACAGGAGATCTTGGGCAACTCCCTGGAGGAGAGTAAGTTCAACCCTCTCTTGCATCAGGTGGGAGCCGCACTCGCCCTTTTACATCAGCCACAGGCAACCCATTTGCCAGTCTTGAGCCGCTCTCAGGAAATCGAACAGTTACATAATACCGCCAAACTTCTAGCCTGGATTTTTCCGCCGATCACAGATCTCGTCAACGCGATCTCTCATCAAGGCAGCGAGGTCTTAGCAACGTCACCCCTGCATCCTGTTCCCATTCATGGAGATTTCTATGCCGAACAAGTGGTGATCATGGCCGATCACATTGGTATCCTCGATTTAGATTGCGCAGCCCAAGGCGACCCTGCCACGGATCTAGGAAATTTCTTAGCCCATCTTGAGTATCAAACCCTTTTAGATTCAACTTTAGGTGCAACATTAAATTCAACAAATCCCCTCGTTCAGGACGCCATTCCCCCACTGCTCGCGGGATATGGTGCGACACCTGACCTGTATCAGCGCGTGCAATGGTATACCGCGCTCAATCTCTTTAAGTTAGCCCCAATGCTCTTTCGTTATCGTCATCCCGATTGGCCCCCTCGATTACGGCAACTCTTAGATCGCGTTAGCGTTCTGGGCGCAGGGGTCTGGGGAGATTTAGCAATATACCAGCGAAGTGGGGAAATTCGATGAACCTACGGACAATTATCGATGCAACAATGCCATTTTTAGAGCAAGCGTTAGACCTAAAGACGGCACAGGAGAAACTCCGCACCTTAGAGAGTATCCCCTCCCCAGCGATGTTGCAATCCACTCGGTTACTGCGCCATAAAGTAGGACGTCGCTGCTTGATTGAATATACCTTCAGCAACCCCGAACCGGGCGCTCCCCCATGGGTCATTTTAGGAAAAGCGCGATCGCGGGGGGTAGATCGCACCAGCATCCAATGCCAACAAGCATTATGGGCAGCAGGCTTTAACGAGAATAGTACCGATGGAATTTCAGTACCAGAAAACCTGGGCACCCTTCCCGAATGGGGGATGTGGTTTCAGCGCAAAATCCCTGGTAGAACGATCTTTGAGAGTTTAGAAAGTCCGCAGGGCATTCCCATCGCACGACAGGTTGGGACAGCCTTAGCCAAGCTCCACAACACCCATCTTCCTTGTCAACGACATCATACTGTCGCAGATGAATTGCGAATTTTACACGAACGTCTTCCCAAACTCCTAGCGACCTATCCTCAATGGGAACGGCGGCTTGCCCGATTACTGGAACAATGCGATCGGGTTGGATCCAACATTCCAGTTCCAAGCAAACCCGTCGGCATTCACCGCGACTTCTACCCGGATCAAGTCCTCATCCGTCCTGACGGACGACTGTATCTACTCGACTTTGATTTGTACTGTATGGGCGACCCTGCCTTGGATATTGGCAATTTTATGGCCCATCTGACCGAATATAGCTTGCGCACCACAGGCGCTCCAGATCGCTTGCAACCCCAAGCGATTGCTTTTAGGGAACAGGCGACTCAGCACCTTGGCCATGATGTCTCTCAAGGTTCAATTGCAGCTTATGAGTGGTTGACAATGGTGCGCCACATTTACATCAGTTCTCTGTTTCGCGATCGCGCCCCCTTTACCGAATCCCTGTTGCAGTTTTGTGAGGAGTCCAGCTTAATCCATGTCTAATATCAACCATCCTGACTCAGCCAACGTCTCCCACAAAGTAAACCATTCTCCTCTATGGGGGATTGCTCTGAAAGGGGCTTTGTTAGGAACCAGTGTGGGCTTTCTACTCACGTCACTACCCGCGATCGCCCAAACCAAAGCGCTAGACGAAAGCGAAACGCTCAACCCCATTGCCCTAGAACCGGAACCCACCCTAACCGTGGATCAATTGACGGATGTACAACCCACGGATTGGGCCTATGCAGCCTTACGATCGCTCGTTGAAAAGTATGACTGCATCCAAGGACAGCCCGACAGAACTTTTCAAGGCAAGCGTACACTCCGTCGCGACGAGTTTGCCGCAGCTTTATCCGTTTGCCTAGGGCAGATCCAATCGACCTTCTCTGCCAAGACAGGGGTAGCCGACGATGATTTGGGAGCCATTCAACACTTACAAGCCGATTTTTCTGAGGAATTGGTGCAGTTGGGAGATCGCACCACGGCACTAGAAAAGCAAGAAACCCTGCTTGCTAGCCAGCAATTTTCGACCACCACTCAATTGCGTGGGGAAGCCATTATGGCGGTGATCGCCAGTAATGTGGTGAATCCAGATGAGCCGGAAGCTGGAGCAAGAGTCACCTTTAGCAACCGCCTTCGGTTAAGTTTGAATACCAGTTTTACCGGAAAAGATCTCCTCACCACGCGCATTCAAGCCGGAAACGTCCCTCGCCTAGATCGCATTGCTGACACAGATACCGTCCGCTTAAGCTTTGATACGGATACAAAGAATGAGTTTCAACTCGATACCTTGCAATATCGGTTTCCCATTGGCGATCGCACAACGGTCTATATCAATGCCAAAGCCTCTTCGGATGATTTTGCCGAGACCCTAAATCCCTTATTTGATAGTGGTGGGCGCGGTTCCATTTCGCGATTTGGGCGACGCAATCCCATTTATCGCCAGGTGGGAAGTACCGGGATCGGTGTGAATTATAACCCTACGAAATGGATGACGTTAAGCTTCGGATATCTTGCCGATAAAGCTGATGACCCCAAGGTGGGGCTATTTAGTGCACCCTATAGTGCGATCGCCCAAATTGCCATTCGTCCCACTCGTAAATTGGAAATGGGATTAACCTATTTAAGATCTGAAAATTCCATTGATACCAGAACTGGGAGCAAGCTGGCCAACGATCCCTTTGACGATGCTGCATCGGTGATTACTGCAAATTCTGTGGGGCTGGAGATGAATGCGACGGTGCATAAGCACCTGGTGCTGGGGGGGTGGATTGGCTATACCCATGCCGTGGCGGACGATCTACCCAATCAGCCTAGTTCAGATATTCTCAACTATGCGGTGACGGCAGCGATGCCCAATTTAGGGCGAAAAGGCAATTTAGGCGGATTCATCTTTGGCCAACCGCCCAAAGTGATTCGGAATACGTTGGGGTCGGATTTTGAGGACTCGCAAACGGCTTTACACATTGAAGCCTTTTATCGAATGCAAATTACAGATTCGTTATCCATTACTCCCGGTATGTTTGTCGTTACTTCGCCCGAAAATGGTAAAGATCCGATTGTAGTGGGTATGATTCGCACAACTTTTCGATTCTAACGGGGAACCGCTCTCAATTCTAACGACAATAGATGGGGGCAATGAGCTGTCTTTACTTGCTCACGTACTTGCCCATTCTTGAGTTGATAAAGTATTCCATCAAAGATCTCTCGTTTTGTCCAGTCGGGAGGTCGTATCTTCTTCTTAGGATCAGGGATCAAATAACATCCAGCGATTGAAACCGCACCTTCGCGGACTTCGTCTAGTTTATGACCAAGGCATTCACAAAATATTCACAAGGTCATGAGAAATATAAAGATTGTAGAAGCTAGTCTACCCTTGTGGGGAGAATAACCCAAGACTTTGCATTGCTCCCTCGGTACGGAGGTACGGGGGGACTAATGCAGGGTTTTCAAAAGAAATGCTCGCATATTACCCCATAGCCAGAATTGGAGAATGGGGGCGAGTGTAGGGTGGCAAAGGAAAGTGAAATACTCAATTACGAATTATTAGAAACTCAGGTCGAAGCTGGTTCACAAAGTATTCACATTCATCCCATAGCCTAAAATCAGAAAAATTTCATGAGGCGTTAGCCTCACCTAAAATGTGCAAGTCCCAAAGCTGTGGGCCTTTCTATGAGACTCATATTGAATTAGCAGTCGCTGTATTTAAGACCCAAGATCAGAGATTAGTTAACTCTCTGAAAAATTTTCTTACCTTACTGCCCAGCCCCCAATGTCTGGAAGATGTTTTGAAGTTTGCCATTTGCCAGTCGGCGATAAGCGACTCCGATTCTTGTCGCTGGGTCTTAACTCATCCTTCCTATATGGAGCCAGAGCTAGATGTTAATCACTTCATCTTGGAATCCGTAACAATCCAACTCCAAAATCAGGGCTTTGTCTTAAATCAAGATTTTTGGTTAGATCCTAACAATCAACTCTACTTAAACATCCACGAAAAAGCCAATATTAAAGTAGAAGACTTGGCTAATAACGCCTCTCTCTTACGAGAACTTTTTATTTCCCATCAAAAAGATTCTACACATTAGACAGCCACAATGAATGACTAAATGTGTCCCATAAAACAAACCTAAAGACTCTGTGCAATTACTTAACCGATTGGCAAAGCAAAAACCAAGAATCTTCAGGTTTGTAAAATCTATCTCATTCAGAATCAGTCTTACAACGTAAGACCAAGCAATGAATTAGGAGAGAGAGTTGATTGCATAGTCAAGCAGTGCATTGTACTCAGTCAATGCTTGAGCAGACATGTCGCGAGGCGCACAACCACGGTTACGAGCAAAGCTTAATGCTTCAACGTAAGGAGCGGTAGGTAGACCCAAAGCGCGGTAGACTTCACGCTGACCCGCAATACCCCATTCGTCCAAAGGACCGGTGCCGCCCACAACGAGGCAATACTGAACCAAGCGCAGGTAGTGCTTGATGTCACGGGCACACTTTGCTTTGAAAGTGTCGGTGGAGTTTGCTTCACCGGAGTTGTTGAGGTAAGAATACTTTTTGATGCAGGCATCGTAAGCTTCTTTAGCAACGTTATCAAGGTTTGCAGCTAGCTTCTCAGCAGCTTCTAAACGAGCGCCAGCACGCTGAATAGAACCCTGTACGGACTCTAGATCAGAGGTGCTAGGAAAACGACCTGCTGCATCAGCAGATGCAATAACGGTGGTAACGACGGATTTCATTTCTTAAATCTCCAAGATTTTGTACTGTGAGCTTATGTTTCAGTCTTGTTGAGCCAATTCCGAGGGGCAATGACTAGCTCAGCGCTGAAATCACGCGGTCAAAGTAGCTGGATGCTTCAGCAACCAAGCTAGCGCAACGATCTTCAACAACGATGGAACCCATTTTGCGGAGCTTAGCACCTGCAAAAGATTCGCTGGGGTTGTCTTGGATGTGTGCAGCGGCTTGAGCCTTCATGATTTGAACGGCACGCACTGTAGAGGTGGTGGGGACGCCCAAAGCAGCGTAGGTTTCTTTGAGGCCATTCAAGCAGCGGTCATCTAGCGCAGATGCATCGCCAGCAAGGAGAGCGTAGGTGACATAGCGAAGGATGATTTCAGCATCGCGTAGGCAAGCAGCCATACGACGGTTGGGGTAGCAGTTGCCGCCGGCTTGAATCAGCCCTTGGTTTTCGCAAATCATACCGGCGACGGCATCAGATACCATGCAGCTTGCGTTGGATGCAATTGCGTTTACAGCGTCTAGACGACGGTTGCCGCTGGCGACAAACGCTTTGAGGGCGCTGATGTCAGATACGGTAGAAGTGCTGGCGTCTGCTGATACTACAGCTCTAGAAAAAGCGTCAAGCATTTCGCTCTCCTTAAAATTTGTGATCTATAAAAACCGATATCTCTTAAATGAATTAAATGTAAGAGACAATACAGAACATAAAAGATGAGGTGTGCAGCCGTCTCGGTTATGAGAAACTAAGCAACAATCTTTAACATCTCCCGTCAAGTATCTTTAGGATGATTGTTCTCAATGGGTTTAAGGGTTGTTTCGCAAGCAAAATTTCCCTTAAATACAGCGAAAAATCCCTGCGTTTTAGACTTCTTCGGCTCGGTTTTTAATTTGGGCGATCGCCAATTTTGCCAGCACCTGCACCACGCTTTCTGGATCTTGGAGTGCTGACTGTAGGGGTTCTATTTCTGGCTCATTCCCCAGCTTGCCCAAGGAGCTGACCGCCGCTTTGCGAACTTCAATATATGGATCTTTGATAGCCAAAACAAGGTGAGGAATGGCAGGCGGGTAGTTGACCTGCCCAAAGGCAGAAGCAGCCTCGCTGCGGATAGTGGCTTCTGGGTCAGTGAGGGCAGACACCAAAATACCGCAAGATTTTTCGTCAGATTGCTCTTGGGCAACGTGGGCGATCGCCCCAATCACGGCACAGCGCACGTCCAGAGAATCTGAATCTAAAGCCTTATAGAGGTACTCTGATGCCTCCGAGCCAATGAAGGCTAATGCCCAGGCTGCATGACCTTTCGTATCTTCAGGCTGTTCGTGAGAGGCCAAAATCTCTAGCAGTGCCGGAACTGCCGCTTCACCCGTTCTGGCTAATGCCCCAGCCGAGGAGCTACGCACAACGGTATCTTCATCATTGAGAAAAGAATGCAGCAGGGTGGGCACCGCACTGGAATCACCAATAATGGTGAGCGTTTTTGCCGCCGCCCGTCGTACCACCACGTTGGTGTGAGTTTCTAATGCCGTTCGCAGTAGCGGCGTTGCAGCCTCCCCAATTTCACCTAGGGTTTCGGCAAACCGGAGCCGAATGAGTCCACGCGGGTCGCCTAATCCTTCGATAAGCTGTTGTAATGTCTGCTGGTCTGAGGGGTCAAAGGTATCTAGCGTAATTTGCTCGCCAACGCGATCTAAGAGCGCGTCGTTGGTGGCTATCTGTAAAGCTGAATCTTCTGTGGTGGCGTTGGTATGGCGTGAGTCACCCATCGAGCGTTTCCTAATGATTTAGCGTCTGTATTGCTGAACGAACTGATTGCTGAGTGAACTTATCGCTGTGGCAGTGCTGCCTGCTGCTGTCGAAGCGCTTCGATTTGGGCATCAATTTGGGCAAGAC
>JAGVDA010000258.1 GCA_020058975.1 Thermosynechococcus sp. WC_1
CAACAGCCCAATATTGCCAAAATCTTCGCCACTTACCGAACGCCAGACGCTGCTAGTGAACTGTTGGCGCTTAAGGCCGCTCACCCAGATCGCCTGATCTGCTTAGCGCTAGACATCACCGATGAAGCTCAGATAGCCGATCTCATACAGACTATTCAGGCCACCACTCCAAGGCTCCACTGGGTGATCAACTGTATTGGCATTCTTCATGAAGGCGCACTTCAGCCAGAAAAAAGCCTAGCTCAAATTAATCCACAGCGGCTGATGCAGTACTTTCAGGTCAACAGCATTGGTGCAATTCTGCTGGCAAAGCACCTCATGCCGTTGCTTAAGCACCCTGAGCGCAGTATTTTTGCAACCATTTCTGCCAAAGTGGGCAGCATTGGTGATAACTGCATCGGCGGCTGGTACGGCTACCGTGCATCTAAGGCGGCACTCAATATGTTTATGAAAACAGCGGCGATCGAGTACGGACGCAAAAGCCCCAACACCATCATTGCGCTACTGCATCCCGGCACCACCAATACGCGCCTCTCTGAACCCTTTCAGCGAAACGTCCCCCCCGAAAAGCTATTCTCAACCGAGCGCACCGTTGACCAACTGTACGCTGTGCTGAACCAGCTTGAGTCTGCCAACAGCGGTCAATTCTTTTCTTGGGATGGGACAGAACTGCCCTGGTGATGGGCGCGGTGTTGAAAAGGGCGATCGCAGGTTGTTAAAAACTCGCAACATTTGTTAACATATCGATGGATTTTCATTGATTTGTTTTCTCCCCCTACTGTTTCGGCAGTAGGGCTTTTTTATGACGAGAGTAGCTGCATTTTGCTTGTTGATCGCCCTTCAAACTCAGTAAGCTACCCATAAAGGCTGACGCAAATAAGAGGAACCGATGGGCAACGCTCAAAATGTATTAGGGGGACCGCTGCAAACCTGCTGCACTTCGCCCATGACGGGGTTTTACCGCGATGGTTTATGCAGCACAGGCGCAGGTGATGTGGGCATTCATGTCGTCTGCGCCCAGATGACGGCTGAGTTTTTAGCATTTTCAAAAGCACGAGGCAATGACCTTACCACACCGATGCCTGTCTATCAATTTCCAGGACTTAAGCCAGGAGACTGCTGGTGTCTGTGTGCCTCGCGCTGGAAAGAGGCGCTAGATGCCGGAATGGCTCCGCCTGTGGTGTTAGAAGCCACCCATGCCGCCGCAATTGAGTATGCAACCTTGGACGAACTGAAGCAGCACGCCTTAGACCTTCGGTAGAAGAAAAGTTTTCTACTCAGATTCGCCTTGGTTCGTGACCAAGCCTTTGAAGTCGTAGAGTGTTGTGTCGGCTAAGTGCGACAGAGAAACGTGCTGGAGACTTCTAAAGATGCTGTCAATACGCCCAGGCGTTTCTGCCTCCCAAGCCTGGAGCATTTTCTTGGTTTGGAGGCGCTGCATATTCTGCTGAGAGCCACACAAATTGCACGGGATAATGGGGAACTGCCGTAAATCAGCGTAGCGCTGAATATCCGACTCACGACAGTAGGCTAAAGGCCGAATGAGGATATTTTGCCCGTCGTCGCTAATGAGCTTGGGTGGCATGGCCTTGAGTAACCCTTTATGAAACATATTGAGAAACAGCGTTTCGACAATATCGTCTCGATGATGCCCCAGCGCCACCTTGGTTGCGCCCTCTTCATTGGCAATGCGATATAAAATGCCGCGACGCAGCCGCGAACATAGCCCGCACATGGTTTTGCCTTCTGGAATAATGCGCGTAACGATGCTGTAGGTATCTTCTTGGACAATGCGGTAAGTCACCCCCAATGCCGTTAAGTAATTCGGCAGCACATCTTCAGGGAACCCGGGCTGCTTTTGGTCGAGGTTGATGGCGATAATCTCAAACGTAATGGGCGCACAGCGCTGAAGGTTGAGCAAGATATCCAGCATTGTGTAGGAGTCTTTACCCCCAGACAGACACACCATCACGCGATCGCCGTCTTCGATCATGTTGTAGTCATAGATGGCCTTGCCGACCAAACTTTGAAGCTGTGACTGGAGTTTATAAACAGCCTTAGAAGGGCGAACGGAGGTAGCTTGCATAGCGTACTGGTTTAGAGCAAGGGGTTAGATCAGATTTGAAATGACGAGGTTAAGCAGTTGATTGACCGATGAAGACTGTAAAAGGCTCCCTTCTACAGCAGAGTCTGAACCAGCGCCCAGCGCAGAGGGCAGAGACTGAGCAAGCGTAATGCAGAGTGCCTCATAGCGCTGTTTAAGCTTAGCCTCAATCTCTTCTAACGATAAAGGATTGAGATTGAGGCTGAGGCTAAGAATCGTCTCTTCATGGGTCAGTGATTCAATTCGGTTGATGACCCATAGTGTGGAATGCGTTTGGTTAAGCTGCCGTAGGGCGATCGCCAATGCAACCCAGTTAATCGGGTTTGGCAATGCGATCATTATCAGTGGCGCTTGATAGGCCAAACCTTCTGCGACCTCTAAAACACTTTGAGCTGGCACTATCCTATTCTGTAGAGATTCATTCCCTGCTTGGGCTATCGCATAAGCTTCTGTTGCGCTCCCGTTTACAGTTTGAAGATCTTCCCCAAATTCTGCGGCAGGAAGTGACCACTGAATGCCTTCTAACTCTGCACCCTGGGGCATCTCCTCAGTATTTTCCCCACTCCAACGAATCCCCTGTAAATTTGCATTATGAAATCGCGTGTTGACGACCTTGGCTTCTTTGAGGTTGGCAAAACTAAGATCAGCATTTGTAAAATCAGATTCGCCAAAATTCCCCCCGCTCAGGTCGGCTTGTTGCAGTGACGCACCCTGAAAGCTTGTGCGCTGACAGTTGGCACAGTAAAAAGTCGCGCCGCTTAAATTGGCGTCACTCATGTTCCCCTCAACGCAGATCGCTTTACTCAAGTTTGCCTGAGCGAGGTTAGCGTTATGGAGGTTAATAAAGCTCAAATCTGCTTTGCTCAAATTTGCCTTGCTGAGGTTTGCCCCCTGTAAATTTGCCTCAGTCAAAATGGCCTGACTAAAATTGACAGACTCTAGATTTGCCTGCACCAGATTGATTTCAATACAAAAAGACTGCTCTGCCCAAGCATGACTTAAATTCGCCTCTCTTAGGTCAGCCCGAGAGAGGTCAGCCCGAGACAATTTCGCGCGACGGAAGTTCCCTTGAATTAAATGAGCCGTGTTTAGGTCGGCCTCGGTAAAATCAGCGTTTTGACAGTTACTGAGGGCAAGGTTAGCAAACCGTAAAAGCCCCCCCTTTAGGCTCGAATTTTGAAGATTGGCTCCGGTTAAGTTAACGCCAATAAAATTAATGCCCGCTAAATCTAAGTCCTGAAGGTCAGCGCCGCTTAGATCTAGACCTTCAGAAAAGTGAATTTGACGCCATTGATTCCAGCGCCTAACGCCACGACGAATCAGTTTGAGATGGGCACCATTTGCCACGGTAGAAGTCCAAGTGGGCTAGGTAATTGTTGATATTGAGCAAATTCTAACGAATAACTGGCATGAATGAGGCTGAGATGCTTTTTGGTCGAGATTGATGGGTATTGACCAACCCTAGGGTCATCAACCTTTAGAATAAAGATAGGCGCTTCTGAACGCAATGTGGCGATCGCAAAATAAGCCGAATGCAAGTTAATTTGCTGCAATGCAATACATAGGAGCTTTGAACGGAAGATTTATGACAAAACTGCTGATAGGTCTATTGGGCATTTTCTTAAGCGTGCTGTGCTGGGTTCCTGTACCCGCCCATGCAGCCAGTTCCGCTGCAATTCGTGCCTTTGACGATGTGGCGATCGCCTCCAAAAACTTTGTGGGCAAAAATCTACAGCAGGCCGAGTTTAGTGACGCGAAGCTCAGTGGGGCAGACTTTAGCGGCGCAGACCTGCGGGGCGTGGTGTTTAATGGTGCTGTCTTATCTGAGGCAAACTTTAACGGCGTCAATATGACCGATGGACTGGCCTATGTTTCAGACTTCACTAAAGCCGATTTTACCAACGCCATCTTAAACGGTGCCCTACTGCTCAAATCAACCTTTCGAGGTGCCACTGTGACGGGGGCAGACTTTAGCGATGCGGTTCTCGACAAAATTCAGGTGGTGGCCTTGTGTAAGTCTGCCAGCGGCGTTAACCCCGTAACGGGCGTAGCAACCCGCGAATCTTTGGGCTGCGCCGCCTAGGTTATACGTGAATCATGCTGGGTCGGTATGAGAATGAGCCTTCGGAAACTGTCCGCGCTGCTTGCGAGATTCCATAGCGCGCTCTAGCAATGTCAACATTCCAGGCGACTCTTCTTGAATGGCGAGCAAGAGCTGCTCCCCCAGTAAAGCTTCATCTTCATCACCCGGATCGATGCCTGTTTCCATTACCGTATGGAGACGGGGTAATGCCCAATCACCCACAATTTCAATGAGTCCATCAAAGCAGCGGTTAAACTGCTGGGCAGTCAGCGTTGAGTCTTCAATGGGGAACTCAATAATGGCGCGAATTTCGCCGTCAGACGGGTCGTACTCCCACTGGAGCATTTTGGTTTCCCAAGAGATGCTGAGCATGGTTTGCAGAATAGCGGTCTTATGGGGATGATCTTTCACCCCTGCTAAAATTTCAGGGGCAAACAGTTTAAAAAATC
>JAGVDA010000399.1 GCA_020058975.1 Thermosynechococcus sp. WC_1
AACCACCGCGTAGGCACGAGACATTTCTAGCAGGGTACTTTCACTCTGCCCAAGAACCAGACCAGGAACTGCTTTGAGCGTTGATTTTACACCCAAGCGCCGTGCAGTCTGAATAACGCGGCTAAGGCCAACGCGCTGAGCAACCCGAAGGGCAATAGGGTTTTCTGACAGCGCGACTCCTGTACTCATCGCGATAGATCCTGCCCCTCCGTTACTACAGCCCGAAAAAAGCTGTCCATCCCAATCGAAGGGCGCACAAGAAAACGATTCGCTGGGGGAGATGCCTGCTTCTAGCGCAGCCGTATAGGTAAAAAGCTTAAAGGTCGATCCAGGCTGTCTTAATGCCTGAGTAGCGCGATTAAACTGACTTTTGCGATAGTCTCTTCCCCCCACCATCGCTAAAATCTCGCCAGTGCGAAAGTCTAGGGTCAGTAGCGCCCCTTGAGAAAATCCAGAGGCGGAACCCTCGTTGTCAATGGTGCTGGCAAGGGCAGATTCTGCTTTAGTTTGAACGCTAGGATTCAGAGCTGTCTCTACAATAAAATTGCCCTCTTGCGCCAGATCTTTGCCTAAAAGCTGCTCAACTTCATCAAAGACATAGCTGTAGTAGTAGGGGGCGATCGCACTCTGGAGCTGGGCTTTGGCCTTGGGGCTAATTTCAATGCGCGATCGCCGCGCCCGTTCTGCCTCTGCATTAGAAATGCGGCCTTGCTCTGCCATCCGAGTGATGACGCGATTGCGGTACTCCACCGCAGCGCTGTAATTTTGCACGGGGTTAAAGCTATTGGGTGCGGGCAAAATGCCCACCAGAGCAGCAGCCTCAGCAATACTAAGGGTTTTGGCTGATTTACCAAAGTAAAACTGAGACGCGTCCTCAAAACCGCTGGCGTAAGCGCCCAGATACACTTTATTGAGGTAGTTCAGTAGTAAAAAGTCCTTGCTGTAGAATGCCTCGAGCTTCAGCGCAACAATTGCTTCACGCGCTTTGCGACCTAAAGAATCTTCAGTGCCCACATACCCTCGATACAGGCTGCGGGCAAGCTGCTGGGTGAGGGTGCTTCCCCCCTGAAGGCTACCGCCCGTGACATTGGTAATCACGGCTCTGACAATACCGAGGGGATCTACGCCAATATGCCAGTAAAAGCGGCTGTCTTCAGAAGCCAGCAATGCCTGAATGACATGGGGAGAGTAATCTGAGAGATTCTTTAGCTCGACGTGCCCTTGCAGCCGCACCTGCACCAAGGGGGTTTGATCACGGGCAAGAACAACCACGGGGCCTTGCTGAGAGGTTGGCAGCGGATTAACCGGAATATTTTGCCAGGCGATCGCCGCTCCAATTGTAGCCGCACCAAATAAACCGCTGATGCCATAGAGCGCAAACCGCAGCAGCTTGATGGGCAAAGGCGGCGGGTCGATAAACTGCACCCGAACCGCAGCCTCTAGATCTGGAGGCCCTAGGGTTAAAACATCTTTATGAAATAGCTCATAGGTTTTAACGCGACGGCGATTGCGGAAAATGCCGTTGGTAGACTTTTCATCACGGATTGTAAAAATGCGACGGTGTTTGGGGTCGCGCTTAACGGTGGCGTGGAGCTGGCTTACGATCGGTGTGCGCACCACAATGTCACTGCTTTTAGAACTGCGCCCAATGGTATAGCGATCGCCCAGCAGCGGATAAACCTTAGCTTCAGTGGCTCCAGGTTCCTGCACCCAAAGCTCTGGCACTCTGGCATCTTTGCGTAAAATTAGCTTAGAAAACTGCACCCGTTCCTGAAAATCCTGCACGACCCGCGTTAGGTTCGTCAGGACAGTTTTAGAGCGAGGCGGATTAGGTTGACTCATACGCAGCAGTGTCAATCAAAGCATAATCCTACAATCATACTGATTCAGTTCCCTTTTCCTAATGACTACCTCCTAATGACTTGACTTTGGCACGTCTGGGGCAAGGGCGATCGCCATATCCCAAGCACCTTCTCTCCCAAAACCCAAATTCTGCATAAACAGTCGTTGACCGTTGCTTCCGCTCAAGCTGCGAGTGACCCACTTAGCGAAGCGTCGTTTGAAGCTGAACTTGCAGGGGAAGCGCCGAAGAAATAGTGATGCCTACTTGATCGAGTGGCGCTAGAAAGTCTACTGTCCTAATCTCTGCGTCGGAAGTAGGCTGAGGCCAAAAAATGTAGCGACTGCCCATTGGAAGGGGTTTCACACTTTCGGAGTTTGCCGTCAGCCAAATAACAGACTGCTCAGGCAATTTTTCGGCGGTGACTGGCTGCGGCTCGATCTTTGCCAACACTTCTAAAACAGGGTGCATTCCCTGCACCAGTCCCCATTGCGGTGTCCAAAGTTGCGCCGTGCCGTGGTGCTGTGTGGCATAGCAAAACAAAGACGCTGCCGTCATTACCGCCTGCTCAAAACTATCAGGATGCCAGTTGCCCTGAGTATCCAGCGCAATCACAAAGGTAGACCCACCGCCTAATACCTCCATTTCCCGTGTCCGCATGGTGTTAAAGCGAGCGCTAGATCGCCAGTGAACCATGCGCATTGGGTCGCCCGTGCGATAGGGTCGCAGCGATCGCGTGGTGCCTTCAGTGCCATTGCGAGAGAGGGGCACCTGCTGAAGTTGCTGCTGCGCCGACAACCCTATTTCATCTAGGATGGGGCATCGGGTAAGGGGCAAAATTCTAGGGTAAATCAACACCTCGGCCTGAATGTGCTGGACGCGACGGCTCCAAAATAGCCCCAGCGGTGCGCCTGTTCGCAAGGTGATGGTCTTCCATTGGTATAGCCCACGGCGTTCTGGGTTAAGAATATAGTGCCAAAGGTAGCTGTTGTGAGGTGCGATCGCCTCAATCACAACCTCAGGCATTTCTCCCAGCCCCTTGGGCACCTGATCTTGAGCCACAAGCAGCCCCTTAGATTGAGCCATTGGGTTACGAAGCGTGATTTCCACCGCAAAAGATTCACCGACGTGGACAGGGGAAAGGGGCGATCGCCTGATTTCAATGCCCTTTAAAATTCGCATGGGCATTGCGGCAGACAGCAGTAGTAGCGCAGCGCCTACACCACTCAAAACATAGAGCCAGCCAGCCATTGTGTTTGCCGCAGCCAGCCAAAAGCAGAATGTTAGCCCGATTAAAACCCATCCTCCATAGGCAGGTGCCGCACTGTGAGTTTCTAGCCAGGTTAATAAAGGCTTAGCAAGTTTCATGGAGGGCGATTAGATGGGACAGGATGTATTTATGATCATTCCCAAACTGACGACTGAGGCAGCACTGGTGAAGCAAGCTAACGACGATTATGGGAAGCGGACTGATGCCCAAACGTCGAAATTACCAAGATAATTCACGGCGACAATTTTGAGACAGCATGACCTACGCAGAACAAAATCCTTCTTTTAAAAAACGAAGGCTAAGTGAATAGACCAAGTTTTGCCTTCGCGCACAATTTCAACGCTGCGGATAAACTCTCGAAAGTAAAAGCGGCGCTCTGATTCTGAAAGATCTTGCCAAAACTGCGGAATCGAGACGGTCTTGGCGGTTTCTATAAGATTCACAGGCGGAAGCTGCGCCAGCTTATTTTGTAGCTCAGCAATTTCTGTTTTGAGGGTATAGGTTCTTAAATCTGCCGTTTTGTTGTCTAAAATCTGCTGTGAAACCAGATCTGGCAGTTGATCGATGACGGCTTGCTTAGCGGCGATCACCCCCATCACCCCCGCCGTAATTTGATCTAGCGGAAGCTGAGTTAACCCCGCCACTTCCTGGGGCAATGTTTGGCAGATGGTTTCAATGGTTTTCTCTAGCACAGCCTCATACCGCAGCGCCCTGCATTTAGGCCGTTGTGGACAGACCATAGGTTTGAGATACAAATACTCATAGGCTTGCCGACGCGCCGTCACCCGCGACACGCCCATGGCAGACTGGCATTGCTGGCAGATCACAAGGCCAGAAAGCGATCTCGGGGCGCTGGCAGCACGGGGCGCTAAACTGCGGTTTCGTCTCAGCAGCCGATCCACTTGAGCCGCTTCGGCACGCAGCAGAATCGGCGGGTGGGTATCGGGCTGCACGGCATCATGGTGGGCTAAGTCACCCCGATAGACCGGATGGGTCAACCATCGCTGCCCTGTAGAAGGCGATATTTTTTTGCCTTGTTTTTTAGCAATGTGCCGCACCGAACCGCGCACCGAACCATAAATCAAAAAATGTTCATAGAAGTCTCGCAGCACTGGCAAAACACTGCGATCAATCACATAGCGATCGCGTCCCCGTCGATAGCCGTAGGGCGCTTTCCCTGGTGGCAGCAACCCCTTTAGTCGGTTGAGGGCATGTCCCTGACGGATCTGGCGGCTGCGCTGCTGCCGCTGAATGTCGTTGAGCAGTTCTAACAGCTCAGGTTTAGATTCAGCATGGGGTAAGGCTGTGTCGCTGCGTGCTGGCTCCTGCGATCGATAGGGCTGCTCTAGTGCCACTACACACACGCCAAAAGATTCAAACTGTGCAAGCCTTTGTGTTACGACAGAAAGTGAATCGCCTAGCTCCTCTAGATTCCGCAGCACGAGATAATTGGGTGGGTTTTGGGCAGATTCTTTGAGCAGAGACTGAAGCTGCGATCGCCGAGGGTCAACATCTTGATAAACCACATCAAAGCTCCAACCCCAAGTTGAAGGGTCTGGGCAATCTTCCCAAGCAGCGTCGTAGTAAAAATAGGCAGCCGTTCGCATCAATCTGGCATCCGCGTTCAATCGCCGATCAAAAATTAAGTTGGCATAGACGTATCTGCTGTGCTAACTTTGATTACTGTGCCACAATACAAAAGCACAGCAATCTAGGGTCGCTAACTCAACGGTAGAGTACTCGGCTTTTAACCGATTTGTTCCGAGTTCGAATCTCGGGCGACCCATTTTTACAAATTCTAAAGATACCTTTATCAAAAGTGGGGGGTGCCTCACCGTTTTATACGGGATGTTTCAAAGGCTAAAGATTGAGTTTGCAGTGGCGATCGCCCACAAACCAAACCATCGCCTATAGAAGAGGCATTTACTTAAGCGTAGCTAATGTTTGCGATAAACAAGCATTGTGAACAGGAAGCCCCTCAACAGGATAATATGACTTAAGATTAGCGTAACAATTCAGCGCGTTTAATCCGAAGTTTCGTCTACATCACAACGAGGAAAATCATCTATGGCGCTCGTACCTTTGCGGCTACTGTTGGATCACGCCGCTGAAAACGGTTATGGGATTCCTGCTTTTAACGTCAACAACATGGAGCAGATCCAGTCAATCATGCAGGCTGCCAATGAAACGGACAGCCCAGTGATTTTGCAAGCTTCTCGCGGCGCACGTACCTACGCTGGCGAAAACTTTTTGCGTCACCTCATCTTGGCAGCGGTAGAAACCTACCCTCACATTCCCATTGTGATGCACCAAGATCATGGCAATGCACCTAACACCTGCTATTCAGCGCTCAAGAACAACTTCACCAGCGTCATGATGGATGGCTCCTTAGAGGCAGATGCTAAAACCCCTGCCAGCTACGAGTACAACGTTGCCGTTACCAGCGAAGTGGTCAAAGTTGCCCACTCCATCGGCGCTTCGGTTGAAGGTGAACTCGGCTGCCTAGGCTCCCTTGAGACAGGCAAAGGTGAAGCAGAAGACGGTCACGGGTTTGAAGGCGAACTCGACCACTCCATGCTGCTCACCGACCCCGATGAAGCCGTGGATTTTGTAGAGCGTACCCAAGTGGATGCGTTGGCCGTGGCGATCGGTACCAGCCACGGTGCCTACAAGTTCACCCGCAAGCCCACTGGCGAAATTCTCGCCATCAGCCGCATTGAAGAGATTCACCGTCGTCTGCCCAATACCCATTTGGTCATGCACGGATCTTCTTCAGTGCCTGAAGATCTGCTGGCGCTTATTAACCAACATGGTGGCGCAATTCCCGAAACCTATGGCGTACCTGTCGAAGAAATTCAGAAGGGCATCAAGAGCGGCGTTCGTAAAATCAACATTGATACCGACTGCCGTTTAGCCATTACTGCGGCTGTGCGTGAAGCGCTCCAGTCGAAGCCCAGCGAATTCGACCCTCGCTTTTTCTTGAAGCCTTCCATTAAGTACATGCAAAAAGTATGTGCTGACCGCTATACGCAATTCTGGTGTGCGGGGCATGGCAGTAAGATTAAGCAAGTTAGCCTCGAAGAATACGCCAGCAAGTATGCCAAAGGCGACCTCAAGCAAGTTGCTGCGGTTGTGTAGCAGCTTGAGTTATACGATTAGCTAATGCATTAGCTAAGTAAGGGGTGAGCATTGCTCACCCTTTATTTTTGAGCGTCCGCCAGCCTCAAAAGTACACGCTTACCCTTAAACTTAAGGTTCTAATCTCCATTTTGTTAAGCCAAGTTAAACCCAGAAACTTCAAGAAACGCCTTGCTAAACGGTAAATCAACGCCCTTGCTTACCCAGCCAGATTCAACTGCGCCCATCAATCCACTGAGGCTAGATGCTTGCGATCTGGTCTACAGAGTGGGGTCACTTAAGCTATTAGATGACGTTTCGCTGTCTATTTTGCCCACAGAATTTGTCACGATTGTGGGGGTCAGTGGCGCGGGAAAGTCTACCCTTCTCAATGCACTCTGCGGGTTTCGACCCGCCACCAAAGGCAGCGTTTTTGTAAATGGCGATAATCTTTACAAAAACTATGATGCCTACCGCACCGAATTGGGCTACGTCCCCCAAGACGATATCATCCACCAAGATCTAACCGTCCAGCAGGCGCTTAATTTTGCAGCGCAGCTACGGCTAACACCCAATACATCAGAAGCAGATCGGCAACAGCAGGTCAAACAGGTGCTGATAGACCTAGAGCTACAAGAGCAGGTGGAGACCTATGTTAAAAACCTCAGCGGCGGTCAGCGTAAGCGCGTTTCAATTGGCGTTGAGCTATTAACAAAACCAGGCTTGTTTTTTCTCGACGAGGCAACTTCCGGCCTTGACCCTGGCACAGAGCTACAGATGATGCGGCTGCTGCGGCGTATGGCGAGTCAGGGACGCACGGTGGTATTAGTCACGCACACCACTAAAAACTTAATGATCAGTGACTTGGTGGTGTTTTTAGCAAAGGGTGGGCGCGTTGCCTATTTTGGGCCACCCAAAGATGCTCTAGACTACTTCGGCGTTGAAGAATTTGACGAAATTTATATCAAAGTAGACGAGGAGCGATCGCCCCAAGAGTGGGCCTGGGAGTACCAGCAGTCGCCGTACTACCAAAGATATGTCGCTGATCGCCAAATTGCGCTGTTTGACATGCAGGCACGTCAGGGCGCTACCCTCCTTAAAACGGAGCCGAGCCAGTCTTTAAGAACCGCTCCATTGCGCCAGTTTCGCATTCTTTTTCAGCGTAGCCTCGCTATTTTGCGTCAAGATCGCCCTAGCTTTTTATTTTTACTTGCCGTTGCGCCGATCTTAGGAATCCTCGATTTTGTGATGTGGCGGCGCAATATGTTTGACTCTGCCGCAGGCGAACCTGGTCAATGCTTTACTCTGCTGTTTATTTCGGTGCTGATTGCGGTCATTGTGGGCAGCCTTAGCACCATGCGCGAGGTTGTAAAAGAGTCAGAGATTTATCGGCGAGAGCGCATGATTGGTCTCCAAATTTTGCCCTATGTGCTATCTAAGGTGAGTCTATGTGCGGTATTAGCGGTGTATCAATCCGCTGTTTTTATCAGCACAAAGGCGATCACCGTTGATTTCCCTGGTACTTGGGTGACGGGTCTGTCTATTTACTGCACCCTATTTTTGTCCACCCTAGGCGGCATGGTGATGGGCTTACTGGTGTCAGCGCTCTCCACTTCTCAAAACATGGCTCCACTGCTTACGGTTTTATTTTTGGTGCCCCAAATCACCTTTGCGGGGTCATTTATTCCCCTACGCACCCTGGGGCCAGCAGGAATAACCATCAGCGAACTGACCATCACCCGCTGGGCCTATGAATCAATGGTGACGCTTTCTGGCGTGGGTAAAGATGTTGCCCAAGACCCCTGCTGGAAACAGCCTGATGCCGTGCGTAGAGACTGGAAAGAAGGAGACAAAAAATCTTGCCAGTGTATGGGGCCTCAGCTCTTTGATCGATGTGCCTTTCCCTCCCTCCATCAGGAGTATCATCCTGCCGTCAATCAACCAGAGCCTGTCAGACCCAAGAGTCCTGGAGAACCACCCGCAGAGCCTGAAAATTTGCTTTTGGATGGTCAGCAATTTTCTGATGAACTCAAAGTCTATTCTGACACCACCAAAAAATATCGCAAAGACCTAGACACATGGCAAACCCGCTTCAGTCAGTGGAAAGAAAAGCGCAGTCGGGCGATCGCAGCGGCAGAAGAACTGCTCAATCGCTTTAACCGAAATCAAGGTGATGCCTTTGCCGTCAACGTCGTGGGGCATTGGCTCAAGCTCGGTGCGCTGATTTTTGTCATGCTGTTAATGTTAGTAGGCGTCCAAAAGCGCAAAGATTGGGTGTAAACATATCTATACGACTCACTCATAAATATTGGATCGTCTTTAAAGTGTGGCAAGATTTTAAGATCGTGTTCTACACTGCAATATTTTGGCCTAAAAATGGGTACCTTAAGGATTGTCCCAACCTTCACTAAACGCTACGACATCCTCTTCTTGAGCATTTGAGTCTAAATTAATTAACGCTTTGGGTGTGTGGATATGTCTTTACCTGAATCTTTTGACTCTGATTCCTTACGAGATTACTTGCCGCCTCAACCCTTCTGGTTTTCTGACGATTCCCTTACCGCAATTTCCGCTGATGATAACGCTGAATCGGCTGAAATGAGTCCTCCCTATATTCATTGGCAAGAGCATCTGCTACCGTTTCCCTGCGTCTCTCAAGAAGATAATTTAACGGTTTTGCGTCTAGAACTCGAAACGGCTCATCAGCTTTTGCAGCATCAGCAGGCCGTCATTAATACCCTCTCTGAACAATTAACCAATCGCGACCTAACGCTCCAGCACACTCAAGAAGAGCAAACGACGCTCCAGCAAACCTGCCATCAACAGACATCTCAATTAACCGAAATGAGCGCCATTTGCCGCGATCTCAAAATGCAGCTAAGGCGACAACAGCAGCGCGTACTGCAATATCGAGATCTGCTCAAAACGGCTCAATCAACCCATGGCGAACCTATCCACGCTGGCCTATCAGACACAGTGATGTCGTTTGGATATGATGCCATTGCCGTAGAGACTCCTTCGCGAGCCGCAGCCCCAAAGTCTCCCCCCGTTAGCGCTTGGTCTGCCCCAGAATCTATCGATCTCACAGGTCCCCTGGCGTGCTACAGAGAGTTGGCAAACATCCGCATGACAACCGCACGCATTCGCCTAGAAGCCAAGCCATTACAGCCCACTCCGCCAAAAAGTAAGCCAATTCTTCCGTCTGCACCTACAGTTTCCCGAAAATCCGACACTCAACAATCAGCCGTAGCTTCAGCCATCAAGGTTGAGCTTCCCAGCTTTACAAAAACGTCTTATTAGCACGATTTATTTTGGAGTTTAGGATCATGGATTGAATAACACCCAAAACTTTGGAAGGGCAGGTTTTGGCTAAACGCTCTGGTAGTGTCCTATAAAGCTTTAGCTAAACCTGCCCCTACCTGCGAACTTATTTAATTAATGATCCTTAGAATCTACTGACTCTGTGGCCTAGCGTCGCTTCTTTGGGGTAGACTGACACCCTATGGGATCGCTAAGAAAATGGTAAAAGTCCTATTTTGTAGCGCGTCATGGCTATCAACGTTAAGCCTTTGTAATCCATTACAAAGCTAATTTAACCCAGCATTGTCTTAGATCCAAAATATTAAGGCAACCATCTTATCTATTTTGCCGTCGGTGGCCTAAGCATACCCGATCCTCAGAAAGGTTCTTTCTCTTATGTGTGGAATTGTTGGCTACATTGGCCCCCAGCAGGCAAGTCAGATTTTACTCTCTGGCCTGCAAAAGCTTGAGTATCGTGGGTACGATTCAGCAGGCATTGCTGCACTTTGGGAAGGCAATCTCCACTGCATTCGAGCCAAGGGCAAACTTCACAACTTGGCAGATAAACTCGAAAGCTGGGAATATCCAGGGTCTGTCGGCATTGGTCACACCCGTTGGGCGACTCACGGTAAGCCAGAAGAGTACAATGCCCATCCCCATCGTGATGAAACAGAGCGGCTGGCGGTGGTTCAAAACGGCATTATCGAAAACTATCGAGAGCTAAGAGAAACACTCAGGCAAAAGGGCTATACCTTCCGTTCAGAGACGGATACAGAAGTCATTCCCCATCTCATAGCAGATCGCCTTAAATCCTTACAAACTCAAGATGCGCCCCAAGGCAGCTCACTTTTGTTAGAAGCCGTTCGACAAACGGTGAATGAGCTTCAGGGTGCTTTTGCGATCGCCGTTATTTCTGCCGACTTTCCCAACGAAATCATTGTCGCTCGTCAGCAGGCTCCCCTTGTGATTGGCTATGGCAAGGGTGAATATTTCTGTGCTTCAGATACCCCTGCCTTGATTGCCTATACTCAGGTCATTTTGCCCCTTGATAACGGCGAAATTGCGCGACTAAGCCATGACGGCGTGCAGGTGATTAGCTTTAGTGGCGATCGCCTCCGTAAAACCCCGAGAACCCTCAATTGGAACCCCGTCATGGTGGAAAAACAGGGGTTCAAACACTTCATGCTCAAAGAAATCTATGAGCAGCCTGGAGTCGTGCGGACTTGTTTAGAAACCTACTTAGATGAATCTTGGCACAGTGAGGCAGTCAATAGCCCCGTGCGGCTCCACCTACCCCCAACACTATACGCGAACCTAGAGCATATCCACATCCTGGCCTGCGGAACCAGTTGGCACGCCAGTTTGGTTGGCAAGTACCTTCTAGAGCAGGTTGCAGGCATCCCGACGCAGGTACACTACGCCTCTGAGTTTCGCTATGCCCCCTCGCCGCTGACCCCTAACACCCTCACGATTGGGGTTACGCAGTCAGGAGAAACCGCCGACACCTTAGCGGCATTAGAGCTAGAAAAACAGCGCCGATCCACTCAACCCGATACCTATCGCCCTCGCCTATTGGGCATTACAAATCGAACGGAAAGTTCCCTCGGGCGCATTGTGCCCAATTTGATTGATACCCATGCAGGGATTGAAATTGGAGTTGCCGCCACTAAAACCTTTATTGCCCAGCTCATTGCGTTTTATCTACTGGCGCTAGATTTAGCCCACTATCGTAAAACCCTCACGCCAGACCGAATGAGTGAAATTCTGGATGGCTTACGTCAGCTTCCGGCGCTAGTCGAGCAGGTCTTAGAAATTCAAGAGCGCTATGTCGAAACCCTAGCCCATAACTTCCTAGATACCCACGACTTTATCTTCTTAGGACGCGGCATTAATTTCCCAATCGCCCTAGAAGGGGCACTCAAACTTAAAGAAATTAGCTACATCCACGCCGAAGGCTACCCAGCAGGCGAAATGAAGCATGGCCCCATTGCCCTGCTGGATGCAAAAGTGCCCGTAGTGGCGATCGCCATGCCAGGGACGGTCTTTGAGAAAGTGTTGTCCAACGCGCAAGAAGCCCGCGCCCGTGATGCCCAGCTTATTGGGGTAACGCCCATGAACGAACAAGAAGCCCAAGAAACCTTTGATACCCTTTTGCCTGTTCCTGAAATTGATGAGCTGCTGTCCCCCGTTTTGACCGTCATTCCGCTTCAGCTCTTGGCCTATCACATTGCCGCACTGCGGGGGCTAGACGTAGACCAACCCAGAAACCTCGCAAAATCTGTGACGGTGGAATAGTTTAAAACAACTAATGCGTCGCTGTGACACGACGCATTAACTTAACTGTCTAGACTTCTAAGAAGAGTCTTTCTTAGCTAGCCCAACCTTTATCTGCTTGTGCCAAAACATAAGCGGCTACATTAGCAATATCATCTGCGCCCAAACGACCGCCAAAGGCAGGCATTGCATTTTTACCATTGGTCACTTGGGTAGTAATCGCCTCAGAAGAATACATCGCAAACTGCTCTAAGGCCTCTTTCTTGAGGGTCTTATTCGCCATCACAACGTTGTTACCGCCCATGTGGCAAGCAGCGCAATTCGCGCTAAATACCTTTGCGCCCAGTGCGGCATCCGCTGCAAAAGCAGGGCTACTTAAGGCTAAGGTCAAAAACGAAACCGCCAAGAGAATGACAGATAATAGCTTTTTCAACGGGTTCTCCTCCAAAAAAATGCGACAGCAATTTAATAATGTACGTTCTCAACGGGATATTTTAATAAAGGATAAAACTCCAAAATAAGCCCGAGAAAGCAACATACTCCTATTTTAGGATGCTCTACATCAGGTTTTGACGTACAGCTCCACAAAGTTTTAGTTACAGTTCTTAAAACTTTTCAGTTCCCCAGCCTGGCGCAACTTCTGCTGCCCTTAAGACAAAAGCCGCTAAATTCTCTAGCTCTGTGGTTGTTAACCAGCGCTCGGACACCTCTCGACATCCAAACCCAAAGTCTTGACCGTCATAGGTGAGTGGTTCGCGCT
>JAGVDA010000222.1 GCA_020058975.1 Thermosynechococcus sp. WC_1
ATGGGTATCTTCACCCCCTTCAACAACCGCTCAAACTTCTGTTGGTAGGTCGCCTTCCATCCATGACCGCTTTCCGCTGACTGGTCATCATGATCCAAGTCATGCCCTGCTGGTATTTCCTGAACCAGCAGCAGCCAACCATCGCTATCTGGGTCAGCCACCCCATAAGTCGGCTTCAGCGTCTCGCCAAAGTCCGTCAGCACCACCTCAAGATTCTCCGGCAGGTCGGCGACCAGTTCCTCCGGCTCCCATTCCAGTACTTGTTCTGCAAAGCTGACAAAATCTGGCACCCAGGCTAGCTCTTGACCTCTCAAAGTCTGATCACTGACCAAAGATTGCAGCACTGGCTGTAGCTCTACAGCCTTGCCGCGATCAACAAATGCTTGAGCAATAGCAAGCGCCGGAGGCGAAACCACCAGACCCTCCGGCTGGAGTAGCCCCAACCATTCTTTATGTCGCAGAAGTTCAGGATCAATTGCCATAGTTAATGAAAACTAGCGAATGAGTTGAATAGGTAGATTTGGATAGGCAGTAGCCCAAATGCGATCGCCCGTAAGAATCGGCACATTTAGGTCTATTCCTAGGGCAATGCAGGCGCGATCACCCAAAGATAGGCCGTGGGCACGACTCTCAGGCCATAGTCGAGCCGTGTGTTCAGCAGATTCCGCATCAAACGCTCGAATTGTGAGACCCAATGCCTCTAAATCACCTCGACAGCCATCAATATTGGCTCCGCGTCTAACTAACTGCTGTAACACCTCAGCCCAATTCACCCCAGAGATCACCGATTCAGGAAGCAATCGATCAACTAGATCTTGTCCTGGCTCATCCAGCAAAAAAGCCAGCAAAGCAGATGCATCTAATACCACCGTCATACATCCTCCTCAGCCGCCGCCGAGCGCCGCTCGGCAATCAAATCATCCACAACTCCCTGCCCCTTCAGGTGAGCAAAACGCTGCTTCAGTCGCTGCTTGATGTTTTCAGCCTTTTCCAGTACCAGCCGTCCCTCTTCAACCCGAGCCACCACGCGATCGCCCTGATGTAACTCCAACTGATGTCGCAACTCAGCCGGAATCACCACACGACCGCTTGCTCCAATTTGAACCTCTATTACCGAATTTGCCATGAATTTATTTAACCTGTCATATATTCTTTAATCATGGCGCATAAAACAAAATTGCGACATAAAATATTTAGCTTGTCACAGGCCATAAGTACACCAGCCCCACAGGCTCCACTCGATAGGCTTTTACTTGATAGGTCTGCTCAATCCGCGCTGGCTCTGTTTCAATTTCCTGTTCCAGCGCATCTATCCGCCGTTCCCAGTGACGACGATCCGCTGCAAGCTGCCGCTTTTCAACTTCTGCAAACTCCAGCACCATTTGCCGAACAGATAGATCAGTCTCCTTCTTCTGCCGAAGAATCCGAGTCCGCTGCTCCTCGAGAAGCTGCTTCATCTCCGCCGCTTCTCGACGCCCACGCTCTAGTAATTTGGCCTTCGCATCCGCAATCAAAGTCTGTACTAGCTCGTCAAGAGGAGCGCTCAAATCCGCTACATCCTGAGGCGCACTCTGTTGCAATCGCTGCTTTGCAGCCTCCGGCACCTCCCGCAGACGGGGATTTGCCAAGGAGTCTTCCAGCACCTGCAAGACCTCTCGTACTGTGCGATCACCAAGCGGCTGCAAGCCATCCCGCCCTTCTGGATCTCTCCATCGTGCCACCACGGGCACCACTTCATCATGCAATCGAGAGGCACCCTGTCCATAGAGCGATAGCCGCCCTAGCATAATGACTCTAGGAATGGCTGTATCGGTCAAACAGACACAGGCCCTGGTTAGCTCGTCGTATAAAAAGCCCTGAGATAAAAACCGACCCAGCAATCGCTGTACTAACCGATGCTCTAGATGCAGGTGAACTGCCTCGCCATCGAGTGACCCCGCATCCCTAAAAATCACAGGCCGAATCGGATTTTCCTTGCGCCACTCCCATAACTTCTGCCCTCGCTTGCGAGGCGCTCGAAGTGTGTCCAGCGTCGTCGCCCATGTCGGATCAGTCCCTAGTCGTTCATCCAGAGCTGGAATTTCCCAGCGCGCCAAATCGGGATTTGCAAGGGCTTCTCTCTCTAGGACAGGCTCTAATGGTTTAGCTTCTAAAATCTCCAGAGATGCAGAAATCGCATCACGGAAATGGCGATCCTCAAAACCTAGCCATTTATAAGACGAATCCAGAATATTTTGGAGCTGTGTTTCCTGTTCCTTCAGTTCCTCCCGCCGCTGACGAATCGCCTCCAGTTCCTCCTTAATCACATAACCTCGCGTAATGGAGTCCTCATCCGCTTTATCCGCAGACCCAATCGCACCAATTAAACTAGACTCTTCGCTAGCTCGAATTCCCTCAGCCAGAAGCTTCACCACATTTTTCTCTACAACAGGTGAAAGGCTACCCAACTCCGCCTGAATCGTCTTCGTCTTCTGCACCAGCACATCCAGCACCCGATCCTCGGCCCGCTGTGGATAGACAAAGTAGTAACAACGGACAATGGGCGATCGCTGGAGCTTGCGATCAATCCGACCATTGCGCTGTTCCATACGACTGGGGTTCCAAGGCACATCGAAATGAAATAGGTCAGCACAATGGTTCTGTAGATTGACCCCTTCACGAGCTGCATCTGTAGCAATCAAAATTCGGAGAGGATTATTGTCTGGGTTAGCGTTAAACGCAGCTTTAATCGCCTCCCGTCGCTCATCCCCAATACCGCCATGAAAACAATCTATTCGCTCCTGCTCTAAATCAGACCCAGCAATAATGGACTGAAGTTGCTCCAGTAAATACCGTTTAGTATCGGTATATTCGGTAAAAATTAGCACTCGTCTATTTGTCCAGCTAGCCCCTGGTCGTCCTAGTTCAGGACAAAGATATTCTTTAATCCAGTTTTTAAGCTTGTGTATCCTCCCATCAGGCTGATGTCTAGCTCCTTTTGCTATCTGACTCATCTCCTCCAGCAGATCTAATTCATGCTGGCTAATTTCACCTCCAGACCGAGTAGCCGCTACAACCTGTGCATCTTCTTCAGCCTGCACTTCGTTTTCAGACAGCTCGGCACGGTCATCATCGGAACCAGGAGACTCAAGCAATAACGATAAATTCCGAGGAGTATAGCTAGAAAGCTGCTGCCCTGCTTGACGCTCAATTGCCTTCCGATGCACTTGGAGCGTTCGAGCAAAAGCTTCAATCGAGGACAGCAAGCGTTTTTGCAGGGATGTGATCACCAACATTGCAGAAGCACGAGAAGCTTTCGGTACATCCTTAAGCCGTGTATCTCGACAGGTTCGATACTCCTGGAGTAGACGCGATAGCTTCAGCTCCGGTGCATCTTCTGGTAAACCGTCAATGGGAACAGGAATAACCTGACGTTCAGGAAAATCGCCGCTGTTAATTTCCCGTAAATCCTGCTTCAGACGTCGCACCATCACATCGTCCAGCAGTTTTTTACTCCGTACTGGCACACCCCGACAGAATCGATTCGGATCAAGGATCTCTAACAACGCCGCAAAGCTATTGGAATGGCCATTATGCGGAGTAGCAGACAAAAACAGGCGATGCTCAAATCGAGGGGCGATATCTCGAACAGTACGAGTGAGCTGTGAATCTACAGCGTATTTTGTCCCGCTGGCTGGAGCCGCATTATGAGCCTCATCCAGGATCAGAAGAGAACCCTCAGAAAAGTCGCCCAGCCAGTCCCGCAGGGTCGAGGCATAGGTTTCATCTCGCAGCAGCGCATGGGAAATAATAAAGCGGTTGTGGGTTTTCCAGGGGTTAATGCCATAGCCACGTTCTCGACGACGACTAGCGACAAAGCTACGGTCATAAATGGTGAAGGTTAGCCCAAATCGACTCTCCATCTCCTCTTGCCACTGCTGAACCACTGAAGGAGGACAGGCAATCACAACGCGCTTGATTTTCTGGCGCAGGATCATTTCACGAAGGATTAGTCCCGCTTCGATAGTCTTCCCTAAACCAACATCATCGGCAATAAACAGGTTTACCCTTGGCATCCGCAAAGCTTTACGCAAAGGTTCAAGCTGATATGCCTTTACTTCAATACCCGCTCGATAGGGTGCCTGAAATAGGCGATGGTCTGTAGCCGTAACGCAGTTCCATCGTAGGGTATGAAAATATGCTGAAAAGAATTTAGGGTCATCGAACCCTCTATTGACTACAGAATCCCAGGTCGCACTCCCAATTGCCTGAGCATCCACTTCACGCTCCCAGAACACTGCTAAGGGTTCACCCTGAGCGTCATCTTCTAGGCAAGCTAGACGCACCAGTGTATCCCCATCAGGCGAGTCAGAATATGTGACTTCCTCGATCAGATATTGCCGTGACCGAACTCGAACAATTTGACCAATTTCTAAATCCTTAGCTGCCATAAAATATATTGGTAGTTCTCAATATTGTGCTAAAGCTACTCAGGACTTAGAGATAGGACTTACGCTTGTTCCATAGCTTTCATAGGAAAAAAGGCCATGCGCTCACTATGCCCTTTTACAACCGTATAGATAACAACGACAAAAAATCTGTTACTTTTCAGATGAAATCTACACAAAATTGTCACCTTTCTAAACTTCTATCGCAAATTTTTCGGTTCTGCGATACTAATATCAAGAATTTGTCTATACAAACAAACACATTCTTCTATTCAGCCAACTTGCCTAGGTCAAGCTAAGGTAAACTGTTCAGACCTCAATCAAGTCTGATATGCCCTCGATACTCCCATAGCCCCACTCATTCCTCTCACAACGAATCAGCCCTCCAAGCAACCAACTTTTTCGCATCGCCCATGCTCAAGTACCGACGTTCCCCAGAATGGCTATCACTTTCCAGACACCGCAGAAAGGAGCCAGAGTCTCGCGTTAGAAAGGTGATCGCCTGTTTCCACTTCACCGCCGTCCCTCCCGTAGCTCCATTAATGACTGCGCCTGCACAGAACGATGCCATGTCAACTGCATGGCAAGATAGCATCCATCCCATCCTCAATCAATTGACTAGTAAAAGTATGCCGCCCTCGCTGGCGATAGCAATTCTCCAGTCCTGCCACCTTTGCTGAACCTTCACCATGTAATACATCCCCTCGCAGCCCAACCGCTGCCCACGCCTAAACTCAAGCCCCGCTAAAGCCATCGTCCCACCCCAGCCAAACCAGCGCAATACGATCGCCCACTTCCGCAAAGCACCAGCTCGGCCTTGGTTAGGCGTTTGCCCCGCATCCGCAAGCTAAAGTTCTTCAACGGCTTTGCGGATGCCTTGGGCGATGTTGGTGAAGGCTGCGTCTTGGTCGCTCCATTGGGTGATGGGTTTGGCGTCTTTGGGGAGGGCTTGGAGTTTGCCGAAGGGGGCGCTGTGCCAGTCGCAGGGGCGCAGGATGATGGGGATGACGCGGGCGGTGCCTTGGTTGTGATGTTCTAGGGCGCGGGTCATTTCTTTGTCGTAGCAGTAGTCGGAGGCGAGGAAGTCGGAGCTGATGAGGAGCAGGATTATATTAGCGATGTCAAGGTTGTCGTCGATGGCTTGTGCCCAGTTGGTTCCGGCGGTGATGTTGCGATCGTGCCAGTCGGTGATGATGTTTTGGCGTTTGAGGAGGCTGAGGTGTTTGGCGAGTTCATCGCGGAGGGGTTCGTCTTTGTGGGCGTAGGAGAAGAAGAGTTTCATGGATTGGGTGGTTTGGGTGAGGTTGTAGTTGTAAAATTTGCAGTTCTCTTGAATGGCAAGGATAACTTGATAAGCATTTTTACCTGAATCTGTTGGGATTAAGGTTAGAAGATGGGGGAGATGGGGAGTAACTTTATTTGTGCATTTTTCTATAATCCTGGGTAACGCATGTAATAAACTTGAACGCACAGAATAGTTAGGGTCTTCCAATAATTTGAGCAGCCCAGGAACAGCAGCTTCAGATCCAATCATGCTTAATACATCTATTGTTTTCCTACGCACAGAATAGTTAGGGTCTCCCAATAATGTGAGCAGCCTAGGGACAGCAGCTTCAGATCCAATCTTGCCTAATGCATCTATTGTTTCCCAAAGCGCAATAGAGTTAGGGTCTCCCAATAATGTGAGCAGCCTAGGGACAGC
>JAGVDA010000503.1 GCA_020058975.1 Thermosynechococcus sp. WC_1
GCCCAGCAGGTCTTTACTGGTGGTATACAGCAATCGCCAGTTGCCTTCGAGCAGCGCGGTGGCTTCGAGGGGGAGAGGGGTTGGGTTGCGGTCTTCGAGCTGGGCGATCGCCGCACCAATGGCAAGCCGCTCTGTCTCATTGGTCAACAGACCCCGATTAACGCCAGCAATCTTTTCAAGCAGTTCTGTTTTGCCAATCATAAGAACTCCAGCTTTCATAAAAGACTTTAATAAGGCTTGATTGCGATAGGATGCCCTAGGCTATAGCCTAAGGCATTCCGGCTAAAGTTCGAGCCACTGAAAATACGGCAGCAGCATAGGGTGATCTTGTAAACCGCCAGTGCCAAGGCTCAAAGCTTACGCCCTGAATATTATTGGGCGGAAAAGATAGCTCAACTCCATAGCGGCGACCATTGGCCTGGAGCCACTCGTAAGCTTTGGTATTTTCAAACTCAAATTTTACGTCAGTGTCAGGCTGAGCGCCGTCGCCAATATCAAGGGTAAGGCCAGTATGGTGTTCGCTATAGCCTGGAGGGGCGCTCAGCCGAGCCGCTGCTGCTGCACTCCCTTGGCGCTGAATTTGACGCTCAAACAGCTTTTCTTGATCTGCTACAGAGCGAAAGCCAGAGATTGCGACCAGGCTAACCCCTGCGTTACCCGCATCTGCCTTCATTTGGGCAAAGGTTGCAGCAGCCTCTTTATCTAAATACTCAGTTCGTTGATTAGCACCGCTGCCGTAAGTACCCACGCTCACCAAATTTGCGTCATGCTCTTGATACGGTAAATGACCGTAGCGGCTTTGAGGCAGCGGATTGCTGCCACTCGCCGCCCCTTGGGTGGTTGGCGTTTGCCCTGCTGAAGATGGCTGAGCAACAGAGGCAATGGGGGATGGCGGCACAATAGCAGCACTAGGAAGCGTTGGTGCAACCAGCGGTGAAGGAGCTGTTTTAGCCCAATTTGGGAGCAGTGGTGAGGGGGGAGCCAGCGGTGAAGGCAACACTACTGGGGCTTGCGCGGCTGGCTGAGGCGAAAAGACAGACTGTAGCGTTAGCCCTACCCATAGCACCATCAGCATGGTGGTTAAGGCTAGGGCAAAAAAAGGCCAACGATCACCTAAGGCACGAAGCAGTTTCATGAGCGGTTTCATGAGAGGGATTCTTCCTTAATCTGGCTGAAGAAGTTGACCTGCGATCCAGCCAGAGGCACCGGATTTTGGAAAGTAGATTTTGTACCAGATGTAGCCGCCGCTGTCCTGATCGCTGGCGAGAATTTTAACGCGATCGCCAGGATAGGCAATATGCTGCACGCCAAAATTGGTGCCGGGGCCACTCCGAATATTGGTTTCACCCTTGCTACCCACGATGATGGCGTTCGTGCCATCGCTGGCGGTGGGAGAGCTAGATGGCGATGGAGAGGAGGAAGATGAGGGCGATGGAGATGGCGTAGAAGTTCCTGTTTTGTAGGGTAGCCCCACGTCACCGCCCACTTTTTGGGCAAAGGCAACCGCGCGACTGCGCTCTGTAAAGCTGGCAACCTGAACGGTTGGGGTGCCATCATCACGGGTTTTGGCGATCGCATCTTGGCAGTATTTTCGCTTCACTTCTGTCAGATCGGCATTGTTCATGAACACAGGATACCAATCTTGACCGCTAGCGTTGGCATCGCCGCAGGTAGCCTCTGCGGTTACAGCGGGTGTGTCAGGCGAAGGCGATGGACTAGAGCTAGGGCTAGGCTTGGGATCATTCTCTGTGGCACCGCTCGAGGAAGCAGCGGGTGAAGCGGAAGCAGCAGGACTCACAGAAGCACTGGCAATAGGAGAGGGTTCTGTTGCAACAGGCGTAGGCTGACGCCCCAGCACAATAAAGCCCAACAGCAGCACACTTCCAATGCCACCGCCAATCAACAGCGGCTTTAGCCATTCCGCTCGCGCTGCGGAACCTGAGCTAGGGATTTGAGCAAGCCCTGTATGAAGCGATGGAGACACAACTTGGGTGGAGGCCCCAACAAGCGTCTGAGGTGAATTCTGGGCTGGATTATGAGCGACGTTTTGAGCCGGACTGTAGGCTAAGTTTTGGGCTACATTTTGACCTGGGTTCTGGACTAAGTTTTGAGCTACGTTTTGGGGTAAATTCTGGGCTGGGTTTCGGGATGACACCCGAATCGGCAATTGGCCTGCGGCATTAACTTCTGGTTGAGGTCGTTTAGAAATAACGGTGTCTTCATACCCTGGAGCAGCAGGCATCGGAGATTCGAGCGCTTGCTGCATCGCAGCAGCACTCATGAATCGCTCATTCGGGTGCATGTGGATGGCGGTATCAATTACCCTTGCCAAAGATTCACTGACGTGAAGTGCCTGCGATCGCCAAGCAATCTTGCCTGTAACGGGGTCAGATTCTAACTCGGCTGGGGTTTTGCCCGTCAGCATATAAATTGCCGTTAAGCCCAGGCTATAGAGATCGCTGGCATAAACAGGCCGACCCGCAGACTGCTCTGGTGCCATGTAGCCCGCAGTGCCAATTACAATAGAGCGTGCGGTTTGTCCTTGAGAATTAACCACCGTCGCCATCGACTCTTTGACCGCCCCAAAGTCAATCAGGACGGGTTTACCGTCTCGCTTGCGCAGAATAATATTGTCTGGCTTGATATCCCGATGAATAATCTGGTGCTGATGAACCGTGTCAATAGTAGACAGAAGCTGGGTCAACAGCTCGCGCACAGAAGCCTCTGGTAATGGCCCTGATGCCATCATTCTCTGGCGAAGGGTATCACCATCAACCCATTCTTCGACCAAATAAAACTCGTCATTTTCTGAGAAATAGGCGTATAGGCTGGGGATTTGTTGACACACTTCGCCCAACGTTTCTTGAATCGCAGCCTCGCGCTGAAAGCGATCTTGAATCAGCTTATAAAACTCAGGATTATGCTGAATGGGCTTTAGCTGTTTAATGACGCATCGTCGCCGTGACGGAAGCTGGGTATCTTCGGCTAAAAAGGTATGCCCAAAGCCACCCTCTTGGAGCGGATACAGAATCTGATAGCGACCGTTAATAAGCATAAGTCTTGAACATTCAGCAAAACCTAACATGAAGCAGCAGCCTACTTCACTCTAACGCTATCATTCACTGCCTCTTAACGGTCATTTATGCCTGCTGTATGACGGAACCTAGAATTTATGGCGCAGTGGCGTGGACTAGAGGATATGGACTAAGGGCAGCGATCGCACACCCCATGCACCGTCACTTCATATCCTTCAGCCCTCAGCCCAGGCCGTAGCCCTTCTAAGCTAAGTGCTGGCAAAGCTGCCCAGCCAATATCTTCGATAGAGCCACAGCAGCGGCAGCGAAAGTGATGGTGGGGTGTTGTGTTGGCATCGTAGCGAGACACCCCCTCTTCTAATAAAACCTCCCGCACCAGTCCAGCATTTTGCAACGCCTGTAGAGAGCTATACACCGTCGCCTGAGAGGAGATCGGGAAGGATTCGTTTAAATCGCGTAAAAGCTGTTCTACCGTGGGGTGATCGGTACGGCCTAGTAAATTGGCATAGACCGCGCAGCGCTGTGGCGTAACGCGCAGCCCCTTGACCTTGAGCGTTTTGATAACAGCATTAATTGAGGCGTTATTAGACATAGCGTGTCAGGGGGCGACTGCACCCATAGAAGCAATACAGGACGACAAAGAATGCGCTCTTACAGCCCCGTAAACGCTGCCTAAAGCAAAAACGCTACACTGGGGTTAACCTAATTATAATCAGTCTTAGCTTAGAGCTGCTCTGTCTTTAAGTAAGTTATTATAAAAGAGTAATTCTGACTATTGATTTATTCTTAAATCAGAATTATTCTGATTTATAGTCGTAAGTAAAGGATAAAACCGATGGCTGTTATCGAAAAAGTGCCCCATGTCGTATTCAAAACTCGCGTCCGCGACGAGTCTGTGGGTGGCCCTAACCCTTTCCGCTGGCAGGACGTGACGACTGAAGAAGTATTTAGCGGCAAGCGCGTTGTTGTGTTTTCTTTGCCTGGTGCCTTCACCCCAACCTGTTCTTCAACGCACCTGCCTCGCTATGAAGAGCTGTACGAAGAAATTAAGGCTCAAGGTGTAGACGATATCTACTGTCTTTCGGTTAACGATGCCTTTGTGATGTTCCAGTGGGGCAAAAACTTGGGTGCAGATAAAGTAAAACTTCTGCCCGACGGCAACGGCGAGTTTACCCGCAAGATGGGGATGCTGGTTGAGAAGTCTAACCTAGGCTTTGGGATGCGCTCTTGGCGCTATTCAATGGTGGTCAAAGACGGCACCGTTGAGAAGGTCTTTGCTGAGCCTGGCTACTCTGACAACTGCGAAACCGATCCTTTTGAAGTGTCTGATGCCGACACTATGCTGGCTTACCTCAAGGGCGCACATTAGTTTAGTCATAAGAACTAAAGTAACGTCCAGGTTTTGTAGGGGCGGGTTTTGTTGATAAACCTAAGTTTCTTCAGCGCAATATCAGCTAAACCCGCCCTTACATATTTAACGGTAAAACTAGATCTTCAGGGTGCCCAGCAATAGTTATGGCACCCTGGGTTTATTGGTCAGAAGGTGATTGAGCAGAAGGTGGGATATGAGCTACGACTATGACTTGTTTGTAATTGGGGCTGGCTCTGGCGGCATTGCCTCAGCGCGTCGCGCCGCAGAATACGGTGCGCGAGTGGGCATTGTAGAATCTGGTCGGCTGGGAGGCACCTGCGTCAATCGCGGTTGTGTGCCTAAAAAGCTGATGGTATATGCCTCCCACTTTCCGGCTCAGTTTGAAGAAGCACAGGGATACGGCTGGAGTGCGGTTGAAAGCACCCTTGACTGGAACCACATGGTTACGGCAGTGAATGGCGAAGTCACGCGACTCAACGGCATTTATCAGCGAATGTTAGATGGGTCTAAGGTTGAAGTGTTTCGCGGGCATGGTCGTCTGGTAGATGCCCACACCATTGCGATTGGCGAGCAGACCGTCACCGCCGAGAAGATCCTGATTGCTGTAGGTGGCAAACCTGTACGACCAGACTTTCCTGGGGCAGAACATGCCATCACCTCTGACGATATTTTTACCCTGCCAGAACAGCCCAAACACTTGGTGGTTTTAGGCGGCGGCTACATTGGCGTTGAGTTTGCCTGCATCCTCAAGGGACTAGGCAGTGAAGTAACGCAAATTTTGCGATACACCCATATTTTGCGCGGGTTTGATGAAGACATCCGCAATGAAATCCAGGCGGGGATGAAGCACCACGGTATTCGGATTGTGCCCAATATGCGGCATATTGCGATCGCCAAAACCGACTCTGGTCTCGAAATTACGGTCAAAACGACAGACGGCGAAGAAGATCTGATTTTGGCGGATGCCGTGAGTTTAGCCGCCATTGGTCGCAAGCCCCTCC
>JAGVDA010000056.1 GCA_020058975.1 Thermosynechococcus sp. WC_1
AATAGAGTAGAATGATAAAAATTTACTGACCATAAGCAGTGAACGAAAACTTAAGGCTGGCGTAATGTACGTAGACCCCCAAAAAGCAAGTCAAGAGCGAGAACGCCAAGAACGTGAGCGTCAAGCCAGACTCAAAGCCGAACGAGAGCGTCAAGCCAGACTCAAAGCCGAGCAAAAAGACCCCGACAAAAAAGCGAGCCAAGCCAAAAAGTCAGATCCAAAACTCGACACTAACAAGCTCACCGAACAGAAACCAGAGAATAAAACCCCTCAGAGAGCCAAAAAGCCAGACGAAAAAACTCAGGCAGAGATCACCTGGAGTAAAGCAGGCGAAACTAGCCCCATCTATGGCTCCTCCTCTCCAATCTATAACTCTATCTCTCCTCTCTATAGGCAGCCTTCAGCCCCCATTGCAAAAGGGAATCAACTCAAACCCAATCTTGAAGTCCCCAGTGACCGTAAACCTCGCACCTGGAACAACGAAAAAGCAGACGAACCCAAACCCAAGACCGAACCTAAGCCTTATGTACCCAGAGACCTCAGCGGCTTCAAACAAGAAATAGCAGAGGGTAGAGCGCTCAAAGAACAGAAAAAACAAGAGCAGCTGAAGAATACCCTCAAGCAAGAGCCTGGGGTCTCAGAAATACTGAAGCAGCCTTCCTTCTTAAACAGCGCATTGACATTCGGCACTGGACTATCCCAGCCTGGATTGGGCGCAACCTTTCTGGGTGGCTCCAAGGGGTTAAGTCAGACTGAGAAACCTAAACAGCCAGAAGCCGAGCAAGAATCTAAACCATCAGGTGGCGGCTTCTTTAATGGAGCCTTGAACTTTGGCACCAATCTGGTAGGGGATATCGTCAACGTCGGCAAAACGGTTCTTGAAACCGGAGCAAGTAGCGTCCTCGAGATTGCCAAAACAATACCGAAGCCGCTGTTGAACATGTCGAATCCTGCACTGTTTGCAAACACAGTGCTAACAGGAGCAGGTGCCATTTCTGCAAATGCGACCCAACCGCCAAAAGAAGACGGCGGTTGGTTTAGCAAGGCGATGAACTTTGGCAATACGCTGGTTGGCGGTGCAAAGTCTTTGGGACAATCAGCGCTTGATATGGGCAGTAATGCTTACAATGGCGCGGCGAATTGGGTGAGCGACCACAAGGCAGAGATCGCCATTGGGGTCGGCATTGTGGCGTTGGGGGCAGCGACGGTTTTGACGGGCGGGGCGGCCTTAGCCATTGTTAGTGGAGGCGGTTTCTTAGCAGGGGCTTCTGGCGGAGCGCTAACGGCTGGATTGCTTGCAGGCGGAGCCATTGGCGGTGCTGCGGTCAATACGATGATTCAAGGCGGTCAACTCAAAGACCATGCAATAGATCCTGCGACGGGTAAACCCAAAACGGACTTTTCATTTAGAGAGATGGGAACCGCAGGACTGACGGGCATGGCAATGGCTCCTCTGGCAATACCAATGACAGCAGGTGCAGTAGCACTGCCCACTGTAACGGCTCTGGCGGGTGTTGGCCTATCGGTGCCTGGGGCAATGAGTGCCCATGACAATTGGCAAGCGGGCAATAAGACGACAGCGGTGATTGAAGGGGGGCTATCTGCTCTGTCGCTTCTGCCTTTTATGTTAAAAGGCGGCAATAACCCGTTGGGACCTCAAGCTAGGGGAACAACAATGGAAACCTTGGGTAAGGGGGTGAATGCAGCGTCTGCGGTTGGCGACACTGTTGGACAAGCTATTTTTGGGCCGAAGCTTCAGCCTGCTTACGCACCTGTAGGGGGAGGTATTATGCCAGTCCAAGGTAATCCTGCTCAAGGGCCTCTGGGTCAGCCGCTGGCGATGACGACAAATAACAATATACAAACATCCCGAGTTGCTGCAACGACTGGTAGGCCATCTAGTTCTGCACCAGCAGCAACCCCCAGTCCTCAGTCAGTCTCGCCATCTCCAACGGAAGAGATAATCTCGACATATCCGAAGGGGGTACAAGCGAAGCTCAACAAGCTAACGCCCGAAGTGAGGGAGCGACTGACGGGGATGCAGCCAGATGAGCTGAAAGCGGCATTGTCGGACACCAAGGTATTGAATAAGACGATTGAAAAAGCAAAGGTTATAGAGCAAGTTGAAGGGAAAAAGCTTGAAGACTTAAAGCCCGCTCAACGGCAGCAGCTTGATAAAAACTATGAAGTATTTCAAAATAAACAAGGCAAATCGATTATTCGCCAGAAAGATGGACAGGGATTAAATCTGCATATTGATGAACATGGAATGCTTAAATCTGGGTCAGCAAACAATGTTAATCCTCTGCGAGTTGGCACCAATGTCATGAAAAAGACGTTGACTGATGCTGGTGTCAAGGTGATAGATGGGCAGCCAGTTCACCATAACCAAACGATTGAATCGGCAGGGAAAGATCCTTTAGTCAAAGGTGCGGTTAATTTAGATGGGCATGATATTAATAATGCTAGCAATCTAGGGCAGCTTCCAAAAGATTCAGCATCTCGGAAACTTTTCCCTGAAGGAGTGAGAGATTTACTGCCAGAGCATGGGAAGGATAACTATCATCCGAAATGGAGAAAACATGTAATTGATTTAGCAAAAGACAAACTTAAAAATCTCAGAAAACAGCTCAATATTCCCAATGATCTTACTCCAGAAGAAGCTGTCAACATGATCCATCAAAAACATCCAGGGGCTTTAAAAAGAGCTGCGGAGGAACTACAGCCTATTCTGCGAGGTGATTTATTAAAAAACGGGAATTGGATTCGATACAACGAAAAAGGAGAACGTGTTCTTGCCTTTAACGGATCAAACGGAAAGGATAAGAATCACAAATCCTCAGATCTAAATGTTCTTAATGCTTAAGCAGAGGGAGAATCCATGATTTCTGATTTCTCAACAAGGACTAGAACGGATAAAGCGTATCGTTTGGGCTGTAATATTGACCATTTAGGTGAGTCTGAATATGATGCTTGGTTGATTAATTATCCAAATCCGCCAGGCTCAGACAATTTTGCCTTTACAGATCCATTAAACTTGCCCGAAAGAGTTGAGTTTGAAGCTATTGGGTCAATGCTAGATAAAATTGACTACATGTATACAGACTCTGGATGGCCAATTATGTCTAAACGAATGCTTGATACCCTCTTATCCGTTGGTACATTTCCTCATAGGGCTTACCCAGTCGTAATGATTAATGCCAGTGCTGTCATTGACCCAAAGACTAAGAATTTTGTTTTCCCACGGACTGAGAACCATAACTATGTTGCTGTGCATCTTACTGAACATTTAGACTCTTTCGATTTTGAGAATTCTTTATTTACGAGAGGGACATTTAATCCTGACGTAATTGATTATATTGAATGGTTAGTTTTAAAAGAACCAGAAACAGGATTTCCATCCTTATTTACTATAGAACCTATCTCAACTAGACTTTTTGTATCAGCCGAAGCCCGTGCAGCATTAGAGGCAGCCAATATTCAAGAAATTGACTTTTCGCATGTCGAAGACGAGACAGTTGCATAAGACTGAGAGAATTCTATGTTTACTGACTTGTCAACACAAACTAGAACAGATAGAGGGTTGTGCGTCAGATTCTTGTGGGAAAAATAAGTAGGTCGTTCCAAGTCCAAGGATGAGCCGTTAAACCTGCGCGTTGAGCGGCTGTTGTCTTAAAT
>JAGVDA010000361.1 GCA_020058975.1 Thermosynechococcus sp. WC_1
CTGAGGACTCAAATTACAAAACTGTAATCAAAGCATGGGTTGTGCTGTCATTTTGGGCTGGCTTAATGAAATTCATAGCGATTTTGTAGACGTTAAACCTTCAGCACAAAAACTATCATGTCTTTCTTAAAACCACTGGGATTGTCTGCAGCTTCTCTCTTGATTGGCGGAATGCTTCTATTTTCTATTAGGACACAAGCGTCCTCTTTGCAACCTGCTGACGCCTCTTTCTCCATTGCTCAAAATGCTGAGCAGTCCGACAGTTCTAAACCGCAAGGTCGTAAAGCTGCATGGGAAAGTCTGGGTCTGACTGAAACACAAAAAACACAAATCAAGCAGATTAAGGCCAACAGCCGTCAGCAACTTGAGGCCGTATTAACGCCTGAGCAAAAACAGCAGTGGCAAGCAGCAAAAGCTCAAACGCCACGCCAAAAGCCCAATCTGAATTTAAGTGAGGCTCAAAAGGCAAGTATTAAGACCATTCGGGAACAGAGTAAAAGTCAAATTGACGCGATTCTCACGCCAGAACAACGGCAAAAGCGCCAAGAACTACGAACTCAGTGGCAGCAAAAACGCCAGCAAAAATAATATTTCTGTCACCAAAAGTAACCTTAGGCTCTTGTTTTTAAAGCCATTGGGTTTTGACTTTAATCCATTACTTACAAACTAGGAGACATTATTATGAAACGAATTTTAACTTTAGCTCTAGCGGCTCTCCCCTTTATTGCACTCCCTCAAATGGTGCAGCCTGCTAATGCTCAACTCACCATTCAACTCGGCGGGAATCGTTCAAGACGTCCTGTTTACGTTGCTCCAGCACGCCGTCGCGTGTTTGTGCCTCAACGCCGCGTTGTTCAACAGCGTCGGGTTTGGATTCCGGGGCGTTGGGAAAATCGTCGAGAGAGAGAGCAATATCGACGTGTTTGGACGCCTGGATACTATCGCTATTAGCTTAAATAGCGATTAAGGCGGTCTTTGAAAGCCTGTTATCCTTCAAAGTTTTGATTCTTTTTAACTTCTCATTCACCTGAGTCAGTCCGCCTGCTAGGCATCTTTAAAGAGATTCTTAGTTGGCGGACTTTTCTTATTAAAATTGAGTCAAAATCTAAGTAGACGATATCTCCTCTTTCTGGAACATAGAGAGTGCGCTTAGTTACCAAAACTCATTCTCCACCGCGACACCCCAAGCTACTTCAGAGTGAAGGTTCTCAGGCGTTATCCCTGTGACCAGTTCATCCAGCGTATAGTGCTTTCGGATCGTATGCTTAATGATTAACATGCCATCTAAAACAGAGGTTTCAACCTCTGTGCCATCCTCAACGGAGATTGCTTTAGCAAGCATCTGCGGAATCCGAACCGCTAGACTATTACCCCACTTTGTAAGGGTAGATGCCATAGTATTTTGAGCATTGTAGATACTGTGTATCTACAACATAGAAGATGCGCACCGTAGGTCGCTATCGGTCAAAATGGTCGTTATTGACGTTAGGCGTTACACGCGGTTCAACCCAAAGCATCCGCTCTCTTCTGATTGATTAGTAATTGCGTTAATTTAGATAGTGAGAGTAGCTCTGTTAACTCTTTATTGGCAATACCTCATATTTACGTTGAAAAGCTATAACCCGATGACAGTAGTTGTTTCTCTGTAATGGGAACGGTCGTTTTGATAGCTGATGAGATTTGCAGAAAAGTAACTAATTATGAAACAAAGGGAGCCACAATAAGCTTTCGGGCTTAATATGGCGGCACTCTTGTAATACTAATTGAGTTTTTTAGGGCTGAAGTGCAGGATATGACTAGGCGAATACAGTTTGAGCTAGGAGGAGATCACGGTCTGATCTGTTGCTTTCTCTTACGTCCACAAGGTGCTTTTGAAATCCTGGACTGGAATGATGCTGCTGAGGCTTTTAATTCTGCCCAATTTCCAATCTGGCTTCACTTCAACCTCTGCGATACCCGCGCATTAAAGTGGATTGCTGCAAACAATCGTATTCCAGAAGAGGCAAGAGAATTACTATTGTCCTCAGATCCACGCATTCACATGGAGGTCGTTGAAAAGGGACTCATGAGTGTCATTGGCGATCTGCATTATGAATTTGACACCGATCCTGATGCTTTAGGTGCAATCCGAATGTATGTCGATCAAAGTTGCCTTATTACAGGACGGCGACACTCACTCAAGGCAATTGATAGACTGCGTCTCGATTTGATTGATGGTGCTTATATTGAAACCCCAATTCAGCTTGTGGTGCATCTCGTAGAACACTTGACTGAACTGTTTGTTTCTGTTGTTGAGGATCGCAGTGATGCGGTAGATGATATCGAAGATCTAATTCTCAAAGGGACGTTCCAGGAGCAGCGGAGCGAGCTAGGCCGAGTTCGGCGTTTGCTGGCAAGATTACACCGTCAGGTCAGGGCAAATCGACTTGCGCTATTTAGGCTCGTGGCGCGTTTGCCAAGTTGGTGCAGTGACGATAAGGCTGACCTCCAGCAAAATGTTGAACGGCTCGAGGGAGTCGTTCAAGATCTAGAGTTGGTTCAGGAGAGAGCGAGACTGCTTCAAGAAGAAATTGCGGGACGATTGGAGGAAGCGGTCAACCGAAATCTATACGTGCTTTCGGCTGTTACTACAGTCTTTCTTCCTATTACGTTAATTAGCGGAATCTTTGGAATGAATGTTGGTGGTTTACCCTGGACTCAAGACAATTTTGGGTTTGGATGGGTGATATTCGCAATGTTGTTAACGATAGGGGTAACACTTTTGATCTTACAACGGCAAAAATTCTTGGCTCAGCGTTGGGGCTGATGGCAGACTTCTTTAAGGTGCTGTCAGAAGTGAGTCGGCTACAAATTGTGTGTAGCTTAAAACCAGGAGCTAAAAGCGTCACAGAAATTATTGAGTCCACGTCGTTAGGGCAAGCCAATGTCTCCAAGCATCTCAAAATGCTCACCCAAGCGGGGGTAGTTTCGCGAGAGCAGCGCGGCGTGAGCGTCTACTATCAAATTGCCAATCCGTTTTTATTTGAGCTTTGCGATTTAGTTTATGATGCGCTCTCGGTTCAAGTACAGCAGCAGAATCAACATTTAGAGGGGCTGTCGTCTTTTCGGCAGGTCAGAAAGTGAAGGGGCGTTTAAGACTAATCAATACACTGCTGGAGGCATTATGGAGCCGATACGGATCTTCTATTTTTCGGATGTACTCTGTATTTGGGCTTATATTGCCCAGATTCGCCTAGATGAGCTGCAAACCACCTTTCAAGACAAAATCTCGATTCAGTATCACTTTGTGCCCGTGTTTGGCAATGCGCGGGAAAAACTAGAAAAAGGATGGCGCGATCGCGGGGGTCTAGCCGCCTACAGCCAGCATGTGCAGGACGTGACGAAAAAATTTAGCCACGTCACCCTTCATCCCGATATCTGGACGAAAGTCGTACCCGCCTCATCCACGGCCTGTCATTTGTTTCTACACGCCATTCAACTGCTGGAGCGCAAAGAGATTTTACAGCCCTCCGAAGGACTGTTTGAAAAGGCCGTGTGGGCTTTTCGAGAAGCATTTTTTGTCAGGCTAGCGGATGTGGGCGATCGCAAAACCCAGCTTGAGATTGCCGAAGAATTGGGCTTGCCCATCGCGGCGATTCAAGCGCAGATGGACAGTGGTGAAGCCTACGCCCAGCTCTCGAAAGATTATGAATTGGTGAAAGAGCATACCGTCACCGTGAGTCCTACCCTTATTTTTAACGAAGGACGGCAGCGACTCAACGGGAATGTAGGGTATCGGGTCATCGAAGCCAACATTCGGGAACTGCTGCACAACCCCCCAGAAGAACAGTCTTGGTGCTAGAAACATCGCCTCATCGTTTGCGATCAGCAAGCACCATGCTTATATGGTTATCAAAGGCTGATCTCAGTCTATGACGGCGTTGCCTTGAAATTTTCTATGAAACAGCCCAGTCCTCATCCGCTCTCCCCCGATGTTTTGTCTCCGGTTGCCGACTACTTTAAGGTGCTGTCAGAAACCAGTCGGCTGCAAATTCTACATTGTTTGCACGAAGGCCCTATGAATGTAATGGAGCTGACCGAAGCAACGGGGTTTAGTCAGGCCAACCTCTCCAAGCACCTCAAAATTATGACCTCAGCTATGCCGACTTTACAGGCGTCATTCTCCACAATGCAGATTTACGCGGCGCTGACCTAACTGGAACGGTGCTGACCGATGCCGATATACAGGATGCTCAATTCACTATAAGAGCGAAGGCTTAGGTGCCTGGGAGTGCTAACAGTCGCGGGTTAAGGTGAGCGCGATCGCCCAATCGCTCCAGCAGTGGCCCATGAGCCTCAAATCGCACGACGCTCACAGAACCCACCAAGGTGTTAATGCGATCGCGGTACCGTCCTAAATCAATGCCTAGCAAGCTACAGAGAATAATGCGAATAGTAGCCTTATGAGACACTATCAAGACGTTACCTTCTGTATATTTCTCCTCAATTTCTGTAACCACAAGAGACGCTCGACTGGCAATTTGCACAGCGGTTTCACCTCCAGTCGGCGGGTTCCAGGCAGGTTCAGTCAGCCAGCGCAGGTAGTCATCGGCGTACTTATCTTTGACAAAGGCTGCCGTTTGGCCTTCCCATTCACCATAGCGAATTTCTTTGAGTCCTTCGCGTAGCTGCATTTCTAGGCCAAGGGCTTGGCATAGTGGCGCTGCGGTGGCGATCGTTCGCTTCATGGGGCTAACGTAGACTGCATTCCAACTGAGCGTGCCATAGGCATCTGCGAAGGCTGTTGCCATTTGCAGTCCGTCTTCCGTCAACTCAGGGTCAAGATCGCCGCAGAAGCCCCCTGTTTTGCTATAGACCGTTTCTCCATGCCGCAGAAGATAGAGTGTGAGACTCATGCCGCCGACCTCAATAGTACCTAGGCTTCGGATCTATGATAGTTGGACTGACCTATGGGGGGAGATAATGAAGTTACTGAATAAGGTGATTGGAAAAATTCTGTGCGCTCTTGGCCTACACAAATGGAAATATACAACCAGCAATCGTGAAGAAGTAGGCTATAGAGAATGTCGCCGATGCAGGCGATTTGAAGCGACGGACAAAAACAGAAAAAAGCCTACCCAATAGAACGATCTATCCATTTTGAAGGGGAAATTAAGTCGGCACTGGTTCCGCCACATGGGAAGTCAAAAGCCAGCTTTCACAAGAGACATGAGGATTTCGCAAAGACAAATATGCCGTAAATATTTGGCTAAAATGGCTAAAACCATTTATTCTTCGCTCCGCGATTACTGAAATACCTTGTTGACCAAGTAACGAAAACCTACCCTATTAAAGGGTTTTAAAACCCTATATGGCGGAACCAGCTAGAGCCGGAGAGGGCAGGTTTTGCCGCAGGATTTCGGTCAGTATCAGTACGGCTTTAGCTAAACCTGCCCCTACAGACCTGCCGCTCAGTATTTTATGCTTCACCTTCGGGGACAAACTTCATGGCTGCACCATTCATGCAGTAGCGTTTGCCTGTGGGGGCGGGGCCATCATCAAAAACGTGGCCTAAATGACCGCCACATTTACTGCAGTGGATTTCGGTGCGAACCATGAAAAATGCGCGATCAACCGTCGATTCGACGGCATTTTCGATGGGGTCATAAAAGCTAGGCCAGCCCGTGCCGCTATTGAATTTGGTGCCTGAGGTAAAGAGTGCTTGACCACATCCTAGGCAGTCATAGGTGCCCTTTTCGTACTGTTTGTCTAGGGGGCTTGTGCCTGCACGCTCTGTACCGTGTTCCCGCAAAACACGAAAGGCTTCTGGTGGAAGGCTTTGACGCCACTCTTCTACGGTTTTGGTGACTTCAAACTGTTTTTGTGAGGCTGCCATAGCGGATGATCTCCTAAACCATTGATTGAGAATAAAAGTGGAACCGAACCAAGCAATACCAGCGGTTAGGAAGGTGCGTTTGTTCATGAGTTGAGAATAGTGAGGCTCCTTGAAGGCGCTTAATCTATGATGACAAAATTTAGGCGAATGAGGAAGCTTCTGAAGGAACGCTCCTTCGCACTGCATGCACCATCCTTAAGCAGGCTGAAAATGACTCAGCTTTGACTGAAGCTCGGCAGGCAAAAATACGCCATGCTCGGTAATAATGCCTGCGATGAGATCGGCTGGGGTTACGTCAAAGGCAGGGTTATAAAACTCCACCCCTTGTGGGCATAACCGCACTGCACCCACGGTATGAATTTCTGAAGGATCTCGTTCTTCAATGGGGATGCCGCTGCCGTCTGCAAGCTGGAAGTCGATGGTAGAGAGGGGTGCCGCCACATAAAACGGAATGTTGTGGGCTTTGGCACAGAGCGCAACGCTGTAAGTCCCAATTTTGTTGGCTGCATCGCCATTGGCGGCAATGCGATCCGCGCCCACCACCACCACATCAATTTTGCCGAGCTTCATGCAGTGAGCCGCCATATTATCCGTAATCAGCGTGACGGGGATGCCTTCTTGGACACATTCCCAGGTTGTGAGCTTTGCCCCCTGTAGGCGCGGTCGGGTTTCATCGGCATACACGCGCTCTAGTCGCTCTGCCGCCCAAGCCGATCGTACTACGCCCAGTGCCGTGCCATACCCTGCCGTTGCCAGTGCGCCTGCATTGCAGTGGGTGAGTAGCCGCAGTTTTTGGGGCATTTGTGGCAGGATAGACAGGCCATGACGACCAATTTCTTGACAGGTGTGCAGATCTTCGGTGGCGATCGCATGGGCTTCATCCAGCAGCCGCGCCTGAATTTGCTCAACCGAACCAGTGGTCGCCCGAGCCACCTTCATCATGCGGTTGAGGGACCAAAACAAATTAACGGCGGTGGGGCGAGTGGCGGCAAGAGTTTGAGAAACGCGATCAAGAGACTCAAGAAATTCGACGCGATCGGTTTCAGGAAGCTCTCGTGCGCCCAAGTACAAACCATAGGCGGCAGCAATGCCGATGGCAGGGGCACCGCGCACAATCATAATTTTGATGGCCTCAACCATATCAGTACAGCGCTTAATCTCAACTACGCTGTATTCAGCAGGCAGTCGGGTTTGATCAATGAGACGCACATGGTCATCTTGCCAAACTACCGGATAGATAGAAGTTTTCAACGTCATAAAACCCGTCCAGCAACCGATAACAGCTAGTGATTATGATAGAGCAGCTATAGGCCAGTTCCCGCAGTTCGGCGATACTTTGTCTCATAAAAGCGCGCAACGGCCTGACCCAGCGTAAAGAGTATTGCCGCATCGCTAGAGGCTCCAATCACAGCCCCTACGCCAGGGATCAATTCTGTAACTGATAGCCCCGTCTTGATTAGGCTGGTGCCCCCAAAAGACAGCCCATAAATCGCCAACACTTCTCCGCGTCGGGAGGCATCACTCAATGGCAGGTCATAAATTGCCGCAATGCGGTAAATCATTTCAGCCTGGAGTGAGGAGAGTGCTGCAATATCAACCGCAAACAACACCGCCGCAACGGGCGGCAAAATATTGGTAACGAGTCCCAGTCCTGCCGCTTTAAGGGCAGCTTCTTGAATAAGCTGTTGCGTCAGCTCTGCTCGTGTTTTTTGGGCATGTTGCTGCCGCAACAGTTGAACATCCTGATTCACCTTTGCAACATCCACTTGACCCAGCGCCGCTGCAAACCACCGCAACATTGGCAGTTGCGTAACGGTCTTCAGCATAGGGTTTTCAGCAAAGGGCGTTACGACTTGCCCCAATTGCTCGGTGCTTTTCTCCACAAAATTGTGGGCGTTTTGCTGGATATCATCTGCTGTTTTTGCAGTCTGCTGTACCGTTGAGCGCAGGGCTTCTATAGCGGCATGGGCAGCCTGCTCAAAGGGGTTAGGCGCTGTCATAGTTTTGCGATGGAAAAGATTATTGCAACCCTATTCTACGCAATTCATTACGACCTTCTATCAATCAGACTGAATAGATAGGCAATATCGGGATTACTGGCTGGGATTGGGTTTCGGCTCCCTTCGACAAGCTCAGGACACAGTCGCTCAACCCTCTTACATACGAGATTTGAGGGTTGAGCGAAGCCGAAACCCGCTTATTAGAGCAGTCCTCTACCCTACAGCCGCAGGTGTTTTACTCAAAAGCTTGAGAATCCGTTCTGCAATCTGAGGGCTATCTAGCCCTAGATCTGCCATCGACTCATTCGGTGTCGCATGCTCCACCAAAATATCGGGCACCCCAATCCGTGTGACCGGAACAACCACATCATGCTCCATCAGCGCTTCCATTAGGCCAGAGCCAAATCCGCCCGTAATACAGCCTTCTTCAAGGGTGACAACGCGACCAATTTTTTTCGCTAACGGCACCATTAGCTCAACATCAAGGGGTTTTGCAAAGCGAGCATTCACCACAGAGGCTCGAATCCCATGCTCGCTCAAAATTTCAGATACCTGAACCGCAGGGTACACCATCGAACCATAGGCCACAATCAGCAGATCGTCACCTTGGCGGAGTAGTTCTGCCTTCCCGATGGGCAAAGGCTCCCATCCTTCTTCGAGGAGGGGCGCACCATGACCGTTTCCACGCGGGTAGCGCATGGCGATGGGGCCTTCGATGTGGTTAATGCCCGTTACCAGCATTCGCTGAAGTTCGGCTTCATCTTTGGGTGCCATCAGCGTCATGTTAGGGATGCAGCGCAGGTAGGCAATGTCATACATACCCTGGTGGGTGGGGCCATCAGCGCCCACAATTCCGGCTCGATCTAGGCAGAAAAAGACGGGCAGGTTTTGAATGCAGACATCGTGAATAATTTGGTCGTAGGTGCGCTGCAAGAAAGTGGAGTAGATGGTTACGACAGGACGCAGCCCTTCACAAGCCATCCCTGCCGCCATGGTGACGGCGTGCTGCTCAGCAATGCCGACATCAAAATACTGTTTGGGCAGTTTTGCCTGAAGCTTATCGAGTCCGGTTCCGGTTGCCATTGCGGCTGTAATGCCGACAACGCGAGAATCGTCTTCGGCAATCTTAATGAGGGTTTCAGCAAAAACCTTTGAATAGCTGGGTGCTTTAGGGGTTTTGCTTCCGAGCGCTTTACCTGTAACGAGGTTAAACGGCGTTTGGGCGTGGTAGCCGACCTGATCTTTTTCGGCGATCGCATAGCCTTTGCCTTTCACTGTTGCCACATGCACCAGCACAGGCCCTGGATGCTTGTGCGCCTCTTGGAAGGTCGCAATTAGCTCCTCTAGGTTGTGTCCGTCGATGGGTCCCATATAGGTAAAGCCCAGCTCTTCAAATACTGCGCCCACCTTAGAAACCGCGAGACGTTTCATTCCGCCCTTAATTCGACCCAGTTCTCCTTTATCCACGAACGGTAGCTGCTTAAGCTGCTCTTCGATATTTTCTGAGAGAAACTGTACCGGAGAACTGAGACGAATCTTGTTGAGGTAACGAGACAGCGCCCCCACATTTTGAGAAATCGACATTTCGTTGTCGTTAAGCACTACCAATAGGTTGGTATTAGGCAAATGTCCCGCATGGTTAATGGCCTCTAGCGCCATGCCACCCGTGAGCGCGCCATCTCCAATAATGGCGACCGTCTTGTAGTTATCGCCCTGAAGATCCCGCGCCAACGCCATGCCCAACGCTGCCGAAATGCTGGTAGAGGCATGGCCTGCACCAAAGTGATCGAAGGTGCTTTCTTTGCGGTTGATATACCCCGCAATGCCGTCTTTTTGACGTAGGGTATGAAACTGGTTGTAGCGTCCTGTAATCAGCTTATGGGGATAGGCTTGGTGCCCCACATCCCAGACTACCTTGTCGCGGTCTAAATCTAAGGTTTGATAGAGTGCCAGCGTCAGCTCTACAACGCCAAGCCCTGGCCCTAAATGTCCGCCGCTGTTGGCGACAGTTTCGAGATGCTTGTCTCGAATTTGATGGGCAATCTGCTTCATCTGCGGAATGGTTAATCCGTGCAGTTGATTAGGATGGACAAGTTCACTCAGGTGCATAATAGGCGGCGTCTCTGATCTCGACTGGATTTCGCTACCCTTCACTTTAACGGATTTCTGGATGAACCGTAGACAAGTTCTATGACGATTTTTGTAGGGTTGAGATTGCAAATTCGGGTCGGTTTAGCGATCCATCAGGGCATTAAACCGATCCCACCAGCGATTGAGTGGCACATATAGCAATGGCGTCCACAGGCTGCTGATAATGGCGGAGCTGAGGGCGACACGCTGAAGATGACTCCAGAGATCTGAAATGATCCAGTTCGCTCCCAAGGCAAGCTGCCCTGCAAAGATGCTTTCTACCAGGAGCGCCATGACAAAGACCAGCAGCAGCGCCGAAATAAAGTCTTCTTCAATAAACCGCTGCTTATCGAGACTGCTGGTTAAAAAGCCCGCAATCCCTAGGCTCAGGGCGTGGGTGGGCTGCGCTGCGGTTAACCCGTCTTGGATTAGACCCAAGGCGAGACCTGCGGTAAGTCCTTGCCAGGGCGATCGCTTGACGCTCCAAGTCACAACCCAGATAAGGAGCCAGTTAGGCGCGGTTTCTAACAGCACCATGCCTGGGATGCGATGGGGCTGAAGTAAGGCACAAAAAAGAATAGAACCCACGATCACCAAAATATTGGTGCGCTGTAAAGAAGCGCGAAATGAGGGGGCAGAGGGTTTACCTCTTAAAACCTTAGCCATTCGTTAACACGTTGACCCATTCCACATGCTCAAGGGGCACCGAAAACTCGACAACAACCTGAGGTGCAGGGAGTCGATCTAAGTCCACATCAGTAACACGACCGACGGCAAGTCCTGCGGGGAAACGGCTGCTTAGGGTAGACGTCACAACAACATCATCTTTTTTGACATCTGGCGTTTTGTCAAAAAATTCAAGCACCCCACTCCGATTAGAGCGTCCCCGTAGAATGCCAACCTGACGACTGCGGCTAATGGTAATTCCCACCTGACTGGTTGGGTCAGTCACCAGCAGCACTCGACTGGTTGTAGGCGTTACGCTCATCACGCGACCCACAAGCCCCCCAGGCGCTACCACTACCGCATCCACACGGACGCCATCTGTACTACCTTTACCCAGCGTCAACTGCTGCCACCAGTTATCAGACCCGCGTGATATGACCGAGGCCGCAATCTTTTTCTGACTGGGTAAAGGTGGTAAGTCTAGCAGAGATTTGAGCGATCGATTCTGAGTTTCTAACTCCTGAACCTGCTGCTGCAATGCCTGAGATTGAGCATCCAAAAGCCGCTGCTGCGCTGCCCCATCGGACTTAAATGGCCACACCAATAAGCGGTTCAGGTCGGCTACCCCTGCACCCTGCGTTGCTCTGACAACGCCCGCAGCGCTCAAAATGAGCAGCGATACCAGTAGCGTAGATTGATAACGACGCCACCAAACAACAAACCTATTCATCCCACCTTCAAACTAGACGTTGATCGTACCACTACTAAATACGCGAGAGAACTTGCCATAATCTTCTAGAATACGGCCTGTCCCAAGCACAACGCAGCTTAAGGGATCCTCTGCAATATGAACCACAATGCCCGTTTCATGACTCACCAGCTTATCTAGACCGTTCAGCAAGGCTCCCCCACCTGCCAACACAATCCCTCGATCCACAATGTCACCTGCCAGTTCTGGCGGAATGCGCTCTAGGGTACGCTTAACGGCTTCGACAATGGAAGACAGTGGCTCAATCATACTTTCACGGATTTCTGCCCCTTTCACCACAACAGTACGCGGCAAACCTGAGAGCAGATGAAGCCCTCTCACTTCCATACTCGCCCCGTTATTGTCATTGGTGGGGTAGGCAGACCCAATCCGAATTTTGATATCTTCTGCGGTTCGCTCCCCAATCACGAGGTTATGGACTTTCTTCATGTACTGGGTAATCGACTCCGTGAGTTCATCGCCCGCAACGCGAACTGATTCACTAATGACCGCACCCCCGAGACTTAAGACTGCAACTTCAGTCGTACCGCCCCCAATGTCTACAATCATGCTGCCCGTTGGTTCACTGACGGGCATGCCGGCACCGATGGCTGCTGCAACAGGTTCTTCGACAAGCTGCACTTCTCTTGCGCCTGCCTGCGTTGCGGCATCGGTTACTGCACGGCGCTCAACCCCCGTCACGCCGCTAGGAATCCCCACTACCACTCGTAATCCACCCACTGTCCTACCCCCGTGGACACGTTGGATAAAGTGTTTGAGCATCATTTCAGTCGCTTCAAAGTCGGCAATCACGCCGTCTCGCAGCGGACGAATAGTGGTGATTGCGCCTGGCGTACGCCCCACCATTTGCTTCGCCTCTTCACCAACAGCAAGGGGCAGTTTTGTATTTTGATCGATAGCAACGACAGAAGGCTCTCGAATCACAACGCCTCTGCCCAAAACATAGACCAAGATATTGGCGGTACCCAGATCAATGCCGATGTCTCTAGACGAGCGGCCAAAATTAAAAAAGGAGGGGAATTTCACCAATCGGTTCCTCGTGAGGTATTGGGGGATTTTTTTGAAGCCATCGTGCTGGATTCTAGTACGTTTTGTACCATGCGTCTAGCAATGCATCGTGAGTTTTTCGTAGATTTCTATCGGGTTCAAGCCTCTACAGCAGCTTGTTTACTGGCGTTGGACTTGCCCTAACTTTAGGTTGAGAATAGACAAGCCAAAAATCATGAGAAATAGCACAAGGCCAATGGCGCAGGCATAGCTCATTTCTAAGTCTTGAAAAGCGCGTTCATACAGATAGTAAACAATCGTTTTAGAACTATTGAGGGGTTCTCCTTTGGTCATAATGAAGATTTCTTCAAAGACCTTGGTGGCAGAAATAGAGGAGATCACCGCCACTAAAAACAGGTAGGGACGCATGAGCGGAATAGTGATATCCCAGTGCTTTTGGAGTCCATCGGAGCCGTCGATCGCAGCGGCTTCGTAGAGATCGGCTGGGATGCCCTGAAGTCCGGCGAGGTAAATCACCATGTAGTAGCCCAAGCCTTTCCAGACGGTGACAGCCATAACGCTAAACAGCGAAAGGTCTGGGCTGGTGAGCCAAGGGATTCCTTCAGCAAAGCCGATGAGCTGAAGCCCTTGGTTAAAGAGTCCGTTAGAGGCATAGAGCCATTTCCAGGCAATGCCAGCGACCACCATTGAGATGACCACGGGGGTGTAGTATGCAGTCCGGAACCAGCGAATGCCTTTGAGATTTTGGTTGACGAGGATGGCTAACCCTAGGGACAACGTGACGAGCAATGGCACCACGCAGACGAGATACAAAACGGTGTTCCCGAGCGTTTTCCAAAAGACCGGATCTCGCCACAGTTTTTGAAAGTTGGCAAAGCCTACCCACGCGGGCGCTTGGGTAAGGTCATACTCAAAACGGGTGAAGCTTAGGTAAAATGCCTGAAGCGCAGGCCAAAAGACGGTTAGGGCTAACACGATCAAGGCTGGCGCTAAGAATAGGTAGGGAGTGAGCGATCGCATCACCACCGCCCCTTTACTTTGCGCGCCCTTACTTTGCGCCGACCCTAATTTTTTAGAAAAATACGCCATTTTGAAGCTCAAGGGGTAAAGGCAAATTATTCAGGTGCTGCATCATTAAACAGCAAAAAGAGTTCTTTACAGACCTGCTTTAGGGTTTCTTGAAAGCCATTTGCAGGTGGATAGCTCCCTGCAAAAGTCCAATCCCCTACGGTCGAAAATCGCCAGCGCTGATGGCCTAAGGGGCCAAAACAGGCAGCTTCGATGCCAATCAGCCTTTGCTCATGAAGCCGGAGCTGCACTAGCGTTTGACCGGCGGGTAAATGAAAGCCGATATCGAGGGAATGGGGGTCTACCCATTCTTGGGTATCTGGGTCACTCGCCCAAGGCTTGAGGTTGGCTTTTACCGTGGGAAACTGCCGCTTAAATAAATCCACAACGGCAGCGATTTTGGTGGCGGCTTCGGGGCTTGTGGCGCATTCGGCAGCATTCATCCAGAACAGTGACTCCTACATTGTGTGGTAATACTGTAGCGGTCAAATGCGCACGAAGTGGCACTGCACGAACGGTTTGCTCAACTTTTTTCTGGGCTAAGCAGCAGCGATCGCGCCCGATCAAGCGCCTGTCTCACTTGGTCAAACCCTGTACCGCCATAGCTATTGCGCGCTGAGACGACCTGACGGGGGGCGATCGCCCCGTAAATATCAGCCTCAAAGTTCGGATGGAGTACCTGCCATTCTTCTAGGGTCAAGTCTTTGAGGAGCTTTCCCTGAGCCAGACAGGTTTTGACCACCTGCCCCACAATGTTGTACGCCTCCCGAAACGGGACACCTTTGGATGCGAGATAGTCGGCAACGTCTGTGGCGTTGGAAAAGTCTTCGGCGACGGCGGCATTGAGGCGAACGGGACGAAACTCTAAGCCGGCCTCAAACAGAATGGTCATCGCCTCAAGACATCCTTTGACGGTATTGACCCCATCAAAAATGGCTTCTTTGTCTTCTTGCAAGTCTTTGTTGTAAGCCAGGGGCAAACCCTTCATCATCACCAGCAGCCCCTGAAGGTGCCCGAAAACGCGCCCTGTTTTGCCCCGCACCAGTTCTGGTACGTCAGGGTTTTTCTTTTGGGGCATGATGCTAGAGCCAGTGGCGCAGGTATCTTTGAGGGTGACAAACCCAAATTCTTCAGACGCCCACAAAATCACTTCTTCTGAGAGGCGGCTGAGGTGAACCATGATGAGGCTGGCAGCACCCATAAACTCAATGGCAAAATCGCGATCGCTCACCCCGTCTAAGCTATTGCCATACACGCCTTCAAAGCCCAAAAGCTCGGCGCTGTAGTGGCGGTCAATGGGAAACGTTGTGCCTGCCAATGCCCCACAGCCAAGGGGTGAAAGATTAACGCGGCGACGCACATCGCTCAGGCGCTCGTAGTCTCGCTGGGTCATTTCAAAGTAGGCCAGCAGATGATGAGCTAGGCTTAGAGGCTGCGCCCGTTGCAGGTGGGTATAGCCAGGGATGAGAGTTTCGATATTGGCTTCAGCCAGCGTGACGAGAACCCGCTGAAATTGACGCAGATGAACCTGGATCTGGTCAATTTGGTCACGCAGGTAGAGACGGATATCGGTGCCGACCTGGTCATTGCGCGATCGCCCCGTATGCAGCTTTTTGCCCGTATCGCCAATCAGCTCTGTAAGACGACGCTCTACGGCAAAATGGACATCCTCGGCTTCAACCCCAGGTTGAAATTGGCCTTGGCGATACTCTTGGCGAATTTGTTCTAGCCCTGCAACAATGGCTTCTGCTTCCGAAGCCGTGAGAATTCCGGTGTGCCCTAACATTTGAGCATGAGCCTGTGACCCCGTAAGGTCATACTCAATCAGCGCAATGTCAAAGCCAATGCTGGCGTTAAAAAGGGCGATCGCAGGGTGCAGTGAGCCTTCAAACCGCTGACTCCAGGGCTGTTGTGATAAAGGCGAAGGGACTGAAGCTTGGCTTTCCAAGGTATTGCTACTCGCTGATTTTAAAGAAAGAGATTTGCCGGAGCTGACGCTGATTAGAACCGTTAATTAAATAACCTAGAGAATTGCTTTGTGGCGATGCGCTTTGCACTCCCTCATCCCCTAACCCCTTCTCCCAGAGCGGGAGAAGGGGGACAAGA
>JAGVDA010000025.1 GCA_020058975.1 Thermosynechococcus sp. WC_1
CTTTACGGGTAAAGATCGACTGTACGTGCGTCTACAGCAATCTAACCGGCAGGTCAACTTTGGTGGCGCAACGGGTACCAACATGACCCGTCTGGCCTTTGATACTGGTACTACGGGCAACGACGTTGTGCTGGATCGCTTGGACTATATGTTTCCAGTCGGCAAAAAACTCAAGATTGACGTGTTTGCAAATGGTGGGTTCCATCACTACTACGCCACGACGGTCAACCCCTTCTTTGAAGGTGGCGGCGGCGGTAAAGGGGCGCTCTCTTTCTTTGGAGAACGTAACCCGATCTATCGCATTGGAACTGTTGGAGTTCCTTCAGGATCAACGGCGGGGATAGGCTCAACCTATCAATTCACACCAAAAATCCGACTGGATGTGGGTTACTTAGCCGCTCGCGCTAACAGCTCCACTGCTGTGACAGTCACAAATACCCCTAATGGCCCCATTACAGATGGTGGACTATTTGGTGGAACCTATAGTGCTTTAGCACAGCTCTCTTTCAAGCCGACTAAGACCTCTGAAATTTCAGTGGCCTATGTCCGTAACTATGCTCCAGATGGAAATCTACGTTACGGCGCTGGAAGTACATTTGCCACTACACCATTTACTGCGGCAAATTCCTTAATTTCCAATTCTTTTGGACTTCAGGGTTCTTTCCGAGTAACACCAAAGTTTGCAATTGGAGGCTGGTTTGGCTACACCATGGCAGAACAAGCCAATGGTTCTAATAATGCCGACATCATCAATGGTGCTGTGAACTTTGCTTTCCCTGACCTCTTTAAGAAAGGCGCTGTTGGAGGCATTATTGTTGGGGTTCCGCCAACCGTGATTGGCAGTTCCTTCTTTAGTCCTGGGGCAGTTCCGATTCGTCGAGAGGATCCTTCTACACCGATTCACATTGAAGCGCTGTATCAGTTCCCCATCAATGATCGGATTACCATTACGCCAGGGCTAATTTATCTCATTAACCCTGATGGCAATAGTGCTAACTCTGACATTATTGTGGGCGTTGTGCGAACAACCTTTACGTTCTAGAGGTTTAACCTAAAACACGATTCAGCTTCTAAACAAAGCAGCAAAGAGGGCTTATCTTTCGGTAAGCTCTCTTTGCTGTTCAAAATATAAGCGAGGGGAAATCTTATAATCCGTATCGTTCTCTACAGCAGCTATCTCCATAGCCTTTTAGTGTTAGGGCGGGTGCTTTGTAGTCTGCACTACAAGTCTAGCTTTAGGCACGAATCTATTTGCTTGAGAAGATGACGGCGGTTTAACTATGCGAATCGAGCAAATACAGGCATTTCTGACGGTGGCTCAGACGGGAAATTTCCAGAAGGCTGCTCATCATTGTGGCGTGACGCAGTCTACCATTAGTCGCCAAATCCAGGGTCTAGAAGAAGATCTGGGGATGCCGTTATTCCATCGGGGCAGTCAAAATAAGTTCACGATTGCCGGAGAGCGTTTGTTCCCGAAGGCTAAGCGCATTCTGTCTGAGTGGGAGGATGCGTTAAGGGCGATCGCCGAACTTAAGGAAGGGCTACAGTCAGAGCTATGCGTTGCTGCCATTCATTCGGTTTGTGCTCACTACCTCCCCCCCGTGTTGCAGCTTTTTTGTGAACGTCATCCTCATATTCAGCTACGGGTTACGTCTTTGGGTAGCGATCGCTCTCTTAAGGTGTTGCGAGATGGCTTGGTAGACCTAGCGATTGTGATGAGTAACCCATCCCTTACCCAGCAGCCAGAAACCGTCGTAGATAAGCTTTATGATGAACCAATCCAGGTGCTGATGGCGGCTGATCACCCCTTGGCGGTCTATGAGATTGTGCCGTGGGCAGAGTTGGCACGGTTCCCTCATGTGGTGTTTAAGGACGGCTACGGCATGCAGCGACTGGTGCAAAGTCAGTTCAAAAAGCTTGGGTTAGTGCTAAACGCTGCTATTGAGCTAAATACCCTAGATGCGTTTCGTGGGGTTATTCGCCAAGGTGACATGATTTCTCTGTTGCCACGGGGCGCATTGGTAGAATCTCAGACAGATCCTTCTCTGGCAGTACGGGACTTAGGTATTGTGGAAAATGACTCACATTCAGGGGCATCCATTTTGACCCGTGAGGTGGTGATGGTAACAACAACCGATCGGCTTTTGATTCCGCCCATCGCCCACTTCCGGCAAATGGTGCGCGATCACTTTATTCCGGCGCTACAGCCGCAGTCTGTCACTGCAAAGCAACCTGTGCTGGAGCTACGATGAGCCAAGTTTTTAGAGAATTACTTAAAAAAGTGGGCAGTGGCACCCACACGAGCGCTAGCCTTACCCGCGCAGAAGCGGCGGCAGCCCTAGAAATGATGCTGCGTCAAGAGGCCACGCCCGTCCAGATTGGCGCATTTTTAATTGCCCACCGCATTAGGCGACCTACAGGCGAAGAACTTGCCGGAATGCTAGATGCCTATGATGCCCTTGGTCCTAAAGTAGCTGCCATTAAATCGACTTACCCTGTTGCGGTATTTAGCGTGCCCTACGATGGGCGATCGCGGACAGATCCCCTCTTACCCATTACGGCGCTGGTGCTGGCAGCAGCAGGGCATCCGGTGCTGATGCATGGGGGCGATCGCATGGCAACCAAGTACGGCGTGCCGCTGCTAGAGCTATGGCAGCAGCTTGGCATTGACTGGTCTACTCTCAGCCTAGGGCAGGTACAGCAAACCCTAGAACAAACCAAGCTAGGGTTTCTCTACACGCCGCGTCATTTCCCTCTCTCACAGCACCTTACCGAAGCCCGTGACCAGCTTGGCAAGCGCCCACCCCTGGCAACCCTAGAGTTATTCTGGTGCCCCTATGAGGGAGACTCACACCTGTTTTCAGGCTATGTGCATCCCCCCACTGAAGCGATGATGCAGGTGGCCTTTCAGCTCAGAGGGCAAACTCGCTACACCACCATCAAAGGGCTAGAAGGGAGCTGTGACTTACCGCGCGATCGCACCGCCATTATTGGCACCTACACCGGAAATGATGAGCTAGATCGGCTGTTACTCAACGCCCGTGACCTAGATTTAAATGGGTCAGAAGCCAGTTATTCAGACCTTGAAACTTGGACAACCGAGGCTCAACAGGTTTTGCAAGGCCAAACCGACTCAAAACTCTATGCTGCTACGCTTTGGAATGCCGGATTTTACCTCTGGCATTTAGGCATTTCGCCTACGCTTGCAGCAGGGATTGCCCAGGCTCAAGCCTTAATTCATGACGAACGAGTGGCAGCGCAGCTTACGTTGCTTCAGAAGCATCTTGTGAAGCAAGGCTTCGCATAACGATGAGTTGCATTGTGAACTATAAACCCTCTCAACAGGTGACGGTCTTGATTTTGGCAGGAGGGAGAAGCCGCCGCATGGGTTCGGATAAAGCGCTGGTCACTTGGCAAGGCATCCCCTTACTTCAGCGCGTGTTTGTCGTGGCGCAAGCCTGCTGTCGCACAGTATTTGTCCTCACGCCTTGGCCGGAGCGGTATCAATCGCTGTTGCCGAGCAGCGTTAACTGGTTATTAGAGCCGCCAGCCACCTTTGCAGGGCCTCTGGCTGCACTATCGCTAGGCATGCAGAGCATCCAAACCCATTGGGTACTGTTACTCGCCTGCGATTTACCTCAGCTTGATGCGGCTGTTCTAGCGCGGTGGATACAGACGTTGCCAGAAACCAATGCTGTCGCCCAAGTCCCTTACTATCAAGACCGCTGGGAGCCGCTATGTGGGTTTTATCGTGTTGATGCACTACCTACCCTGCAAAACTTTTTGGCAGAGAATGGCGATCGCGCGTCCTTCCAGCAGTGGCTCCAAACCATTGATGCGGTTCCGTTAGCGGTAGATGTGGCAACTTCCCCTATGTTTTACAACTGCAATACGCCCAGCGACCTCACGGTAAACTAACAAAGATTCCATCACCGTGTCTCAGAATGCGTAAGCGGCTCCGCCTTTCAAAAAGTCAACTGCTCTGGATTTTACTGGCGGTATTTTGCCTACTCCTCACTTGGCTGAGCGTTAAAGCGCTAGGCGGCTATAAACCAGAGCAATTGCAGGCGCTCATTCAGAAAGCGGGTATATGGGCACCCCTCGGCTATATTGCGCTCTATGGCATTGGGACTTTGGCGCTATTGCCCTCCACCCCGCTCAATATTTCTGGCGGCCTACTGTTTGGGCCATGGTGGGGCATTTTGTGGACCAGCGTGGGGGCTGTGGTGGCAGCGGCGATCGCCTTCTTCTTCAGCCGCACAGTGGGTCGCCCGACGATGGAAAAGCGGTTGGCAGGGCGATGGCAGACAATGGATGCCGAAATTCATCGGGGCGGATTGTTTTATATGTTTGCCATTCGGCTGATCCCCGTCATGCCCTACGGGATTGTAAATTTTGCGGCAGGGCTAACCTCCATTCGCTTTCAGGATTTTTTAATTGGCACTATTTTAGGCACGGTGCCCAGCGTTTTACCCTTTGTTTTAGTGGGGAGTTCTGGCATCAAAGCCCTTTCTACGGGCAATTTATGGCCTCTTTTAGGGGCGTTGGGGTTAACAGGCGCATTACTCTTGTTCTCAACTTGGTTTAAGGCGAAGCGCCGCATTAAGGCTTAGGCGATCGGCTAGATTACAGTCAGTGCAATTTTTAAGCAGCATTAGAAAACCATGTGCCAACTGTTAGGCATGAACTGCAACGTCCCCACAGATATCTGCTTCTCGTTTACGGGCTTTTGTGCGCGGGGCGGTCAAACCGACGATCATCAAGATGGCTGGGGCATTGCGTTTTTTGAAGGGGCAGGGTGTCGCCTTTACATTGATGAAAAATCATCGGTGACTTCGCCTGTGGCAGAGCTGGTAAAGCAGTATCCCATCCACTCAAAGCACGTTATTGCCCATATTCGCAAAGCAACTCAAGGGCAGATTGCCCTTGAAAACTGCCATCCCTTTCGGCGAGAGCTATGGGGACGCTACTGGGTGTTTGCCCACAATGGCGATCTCAAAGATTTTGATGGCCCTATTGAAGGTCTATACAAATCTGTTGGCAATACCGATAGCGAACGGGCGTTTTGCATTATTCTTGAAACGCTTCGCGCAGCTTTTCCTGAGGGGATGCCTACCACTGAGCAGCTTTATAAAGCCCTACAGGCTATTACGGCTCAAATCGCCGCCCACGGCGTATTCAACTATTTGCTCTCCGATGGGGTGCATCTGTTTGCCCATTGCAGCACCAGCCTGCACTTTATTGTGCGCCAAGCACCCTTTGCTGAAGCGCATTTAGTAGATGAAGATGTGACGGTTAATTTCCAGGGTTTGACGACGCTACAAGATCGGGTGGCGGTGATTGCGACGCTGCCCCTGACAGATAACGAAGTGTGGAAGGCGATCGCCCCCAATCAGCTCATTTTGTTTCAAGATGGGCAACCCAGCCTTTTGTAGCCTACGCGCAAGAGTAATACTTAATTTGAGCTACGCCACTCGTCCATACCGAGCCATCCATTTTTCTGTAGAAGCTTGCTGACACAGCCACGCCCAAAGCTGATCGCCGATGCTAAAGTGCCACCATTCGCCAGGATGCCGCTGAAACCCCGCTTGCGCCATCACGTTATGAAGCATTTGTCGATGCTGATGGGCTAGCGCGGCAGAATTGCGGTCTTCTATTGCAGTATTTGGATCCTGAGCGAGAGTGCTGAAATAATTGGGCTGCGATCGCACTGAAAGCTCATCAATGGGCGAACCCATCCACACGGTCTGCTGAGTTTGCGTATCAAATAAAGTTATGTCAACCGCCGCGCCCGTACTGTGGGGCGGCGGCGTTTTCGGGTCTAAATTAGGCGGTGCCCAGAGTTGATACACTTCTTCCCATAGGGCTTCTATTGCAGTTAGGGACAGCATAGACTGCTCTAGCCCTCGTGCTTGAAGCAGTTCTGTAAAGGTGCGCTCCACCATAAATTTTTGCACTGCAACCGGACGGTAGGCATCAAAAATAAAGAGTTTCCAGTGGGGTTGCTGTAATTGCAGCGTTTGCTGCGCCTGAATCAGTGCCGTTAAAACGCCCGCTCGGACAAAAAACGGAGAAACATTGCCATAGGGCGCGCCCAAAGCAGCATAAGGGTGTGGGTCAGCATAGGTAAACGCATCCCTGGGCATTGGAACAAGCGGCTCATGGGATTCAATAATGGGAATATCCCAGTAGGGTTTGATGGGCATACTTAATGTGCATTAGGGCTAAGGAATTTAAGATTTTGAAGACATTTTGAATGCATTTTTGTATGAGAGTGTTCCCTCACAGATCGCAGAATGCCGTTCGATGAGAAACTGAAGAATACATTAACTGCAATTTTCAAAACACAGGGCGAATGACCAAAACTGCATGGGTATTTCCGGGACAAGGCTCACAGATAGTGGGAATGGGGGTGGACTTACTAGAAACGGCGATCGCCCAGGAGCGCTACCAGCAAGCCGAAGAAATTTTAGGTTGGTCTATTTTAGACTGCTGTAAAGGCGAACTTGAAATTTTGTCTAAAACACTCTACACGCAGCCCTGTCTCTACGTCATCTCTGCAATTTTGGCAGACTTACTGCATGAGAAAGGCCAGCGACCCGCCGTCATGGCAGGCCATAGTTTAGGAGAATATGCCGCCCTCTACGCAGCCGGAAGTATCGACTTTAGAGCAGGGCTAAAGTTGGTTCAGCGCCGCGCAGAACTCATGGATGAGGCTTCTGGCGGCAAGATGGTGGCGGTGATGGGTTTTGACCGCAGTGCCTTAGACGCTGCCATCAGCACCTTACCCGATGTGGTTTTAGCCAATGATAACCATGCCGACCAAATCGTCATTTCCGGTAGCCCCACCGCCGTGGATGCGCTATTGACCAGCGTTAAGGTCAAGCGAACGGTGCCCTTAAAAGTCAGCGGCGCATTTCACTCGCCGCTGATGGCTCAGGCCGCCCATGAATTTGGGGCAGTGCTGCAATCGGTTCTATTTCAGGATGCTCAGGTACCCGTCATTGCCAACGTGGAGCCAACCCCAGCCGCAGATGCCGCGACGCTTCAAGAGCGCCTGATGCAGCAAATGACGGGGCCTGTACGCTGGCGAGAGATTTGTTTCGCACTTCAGGCCATGGGGATTGAAGAAGTGATTGAAGTCGGCCCTGGCAAGGTGCTGACGGGTCTGGTCAAACGGACTGCCCCTGGCATCAAACTCACCCAAATGGGGACGCTTGCAAATGTGATGGCCTATACCTCTACCGTGTACACACAAGTCTAAGAAAATCCCCTCTCGGGAGAGGTGCCCGTAGGGCGGGGTGGGTTCGCATTCTTAAGCAGTCAGCAATAGTAGAAGCAGCAGCAGTGACAACAGCATGACGCAGCAGCGAGAACCGTTTATTAGTTTGGCGCTCTATCACTTGTTTAAGTGGTCTGTGGTTAGCCCCGCGCTTCACGGCTATTTTCAAGTCCGGATTTATGGCGCAGAAAATGTGCCCCCCCAAGGCAAACTGGTGGTAGTGAGCAACCACGCCAGCGATTTTGATCCGCCTATTGTGTCAAGCTGCGTGGGACGGCCTGTTGCCTATATGGCAAAGCAGGAGCTATTTGAGGTACCCGTTTTGTCAACGCTCATTCGATGGTATGGTGCCTACCCCGTAAACCGAGGTTCAGCAGACCGCAGCGCAATCCGCGCTGCGTTGGCATCCTTAGAACAAGGCTGGGCAGCGGGCATTTTTTTACAGGGAACCCGAACCCCCGACGGTCATATTTCTGACCCTAAGCTAGGGGCTGCGCTGATTGCCCAAAAAGCGCAGGCTCCGTTACTCCCTGTCTCCCTTTGGGGCACGCACAATATTTTGATAAAGGGGCAATATAAGCCCAAAAGAACGCCCCTCACCATTCGGATTGGGGCGCTCATTGAGCCACCTAAAAGCGGCGATCGCACCGAGCTACAGACCACGACTCAGCACTGCGCAGATGCCATTAACGCCATGCACGATCTGGGGCGATAGTGATTCGGTTTTGATGGCTTAAGCTTTAGCCCGTGCTTGACGCACCATTGCAATGAGAACCTGTGCAATGAGAACCTGGTGCGCATCTTCAGAATCGGTGAGTGATCGCACAAGGGGCACCCACACGGTGGTTGCTTCATCCTCTGTCAACGACTCAGATCAGCGAGAAACTCAGACGCAGGATCTGCGCCGCTCATGAGCAAGTAATCTCGTGCGCGGGTGCAGGCAACATAGAGCAAGTGTCGTTCGGTATTGTAGACTTCCTCAAGGTCTGACTCATCAGAAATAGCTTCAATTCGTGCTTGAAGAGGCAATACTTCATCATCGCAAGCCATGACCGCCACTGCTCGAAACTCTAGCCCTTTGGCTAGGTGCATGGTGCTGACTGCAATACGCTCTGGGGCAAAGGCAATCTGAGTGTTTAATTCAATGGGGGTTGCTCCGGCTTGGGTAATGGCGGCGATCGCCC
>JAGVDA010000501.1 GCA_020058975.1 Thermosynechococcus sp. WC_1
TCGCTCACAAAAATCTGGTGTGTTTATGATTCAGCCCACTCAAGTTCCTAAAGTTTCTAACTCAAAGTATGGGTTTAATGACTACGTCGAGCGCTTAAATGGTCGCGCTGCAATGCTTGGATTTATTGTGGCGGTGGTCATTGAAGCCCTGACGGGACAAGGTGTATTGACCTGGTTAGGTCTGCGCTAGGGTTGACGATACAGCGGGTTTAGCGTAAAGATTGCATCAATATTGAGCCATTTGACCGTACCCATTAACGTACCCATCAACGCACCCATCAACGTACTAATTACTATGCTCCTGCCCCGCTTTCTTCGATCGACTTATCGCAGAGATCCCATTCCTAGCTTTTTGATGACGATGGGGGCAGCGGAGGCTGCCCTGGGTGGGGTGAGTAGTCATGGTGGGCTGCTGGTTTTAGGCGTAATGATGTTTGGCGGTGCCCTTGGCCTAAAGTGGCTCCAGAGCCTACGCCGCCCAGATATCATGATGGATGAGCCATTGACACAGCACTACCTGCCGTCTCAGTCGTCTCAGGCAGAGTTGCCCATGCTGTCTATTACAAAAAAAAGACCGCCCAATTTGTAAGGGGGTGCCTGTGACTACCGCTAGCATTTCTGATAACCTTTCTAAGGCGTTTCAAGCCAATTCGCTTCAGATTGGTGAGGTTGCTAAGCTCAGTGCCCTACCCGTTAAAACCATTCGCTACTATACCGATATTGGTCTGCTGGAGCCGCATGTGGGGAGATCGCCCACCCGCTATCGGCTCTACGCCTCAGAAGTGCTAAACCGTCTTGCCTTTATCCGTCGTTCTCAAACGTTGGGGCTTAGCCTTACTGAAATTAAGGATATTTTGGAGATTCATGATCACGGTGCTTTGCCCTGTGGTCAAGCAAAGCAGTATTTAGAAAGCAAGTTAGACGAAATTGAGAAGCAGATCCGTCACCTAGAACTGTTGCGCTGTGAGATCAAAGGCGTGCTGTCAGGGTGGCAAGAGCCTGTTGCGGCGGAATATAAAACTGAAACCATTTGTCCAAACTTGCAGACAGAAAATTTGCTCAACCCACACCAATACGAGGTTTGAGGGTTGAGCGAAGTCGAAACCCGCTTAGGCAATAGTATTGACTACAATCGGATTTTTAAGGCTGTAGGTTTTTGGGATACATCACAACCTTTTTCGCTAGACCCAGCTTTTGAAGCGCTGCGATCGCCCACCAGGTCACGTCCACTTCCCACCAGCGAAAGCCAGACTTAGCAACGTGAGGGAAGGCATGGTGATTATTGTGCCAGCCTTCGCCGTAGGTTAATACCGATACCCACCAGAGATTACGGGCACCATCATTCGATTCAAAAGTACGGTAGCCCACTAAATGGGTTGCCGAGTTCACAAACCATGTTGAGTGCCAAAGCAAAACGGAGCGCACAAAGATTCCATAAAGCACAAACGACAAGCCACCCAAGGCGTAGAGCAGCAGCGCCAGCGGCACTTGCAGCAGCAAAAAGTTGCGGTCTAGCCAGCGATAGTACGGCTGACGCATTAAGTCTGGGGCAAACTTTTGGTAGAGATTAGCATCAAAAAACTCTGGCTGTGGGCACAGAATCCACTGCATGTGACTCCACCAAAACCCGCGCTGGGCTGAGTAGGGGTCTTTGTCAAGATGTTCGGTGTGAGCGTGGTGCTGACGGTGTCCACTCACCCAGAAGGTTGGCCCTCCTTGAATAGCGAGTGCGCCGAGGGTCACAATAATGTACTCCAACCACTGCGGTACCCTAAAGCTTCGGTGGCTCAGCATTCGGTGATAGCCGAGGCAAATGCCAATGCCGCCAAAGAGCCAGTGCAGCAAAAGCGCCACCCCAATGGCAGACCATGAGAAAAACCAGGGTGCAACCAACAGCGCCACGAGGTGAAATATCCCAAAAAATCCAACGTTTGTCCAATTCAGCGCAGACGAGTGACCGCCTGTTGGGGCGGTAGGCAGGGTGTTTGCAGTCATAAAAATCCTTTTAGTAGGCGGCGGCAGTGGGCTGCACCTTAAGTCACGAAAGCTAACGGACGCTCTTGCTGAATGAACAAGGTTTGATTTTTGATCAGCTAGACCGTTACAGTAGAGAAAGCAAGTGTTGCTTGCATGGGTTTATCTTAACAACTCGGTTCAAAAACTGCAAGTGGCACTTACAAATTCTTTTTGCACTCTATGAATTCAACCCGCGATCGCCTGATTCAGTCTGCCCTAGCGCTCTTTGCCGCTCAAGGCGTTGGCAACACCACCACGCGCAGCATTGCCGAGCGTGCAGAGGTTAACGAGGTGACGTTGTTCCGTCATTTTGGCAATAAGCATGGGCTGCTCTTGGCGGTACTCGAAGATTCTTCGGCCTTTCGTAACCTTGGGGAGTCTCTGCTCAGCCATGCAAGTCATACTGACAGTATGAGTCAAGCGCTGCGGACTTACGCCAGCGACTGCCTTTCCGCCTTAGAACGGGTGCCCGATTTGGTTCGTTCGGTGGTGGGAGAGTCCAATCAATTTCCGGCAGAAAATCGACGTGCGTTAGGACAGGGCTTAACGGCAGCCAATCGCTATGTAGCGGAGTATCTTGCTGCGGTGATGGCGCAGGGGCAGCTCACAACGTCTTTGCCACCAGAGCAGCTTGCAAGTGTGCTGAACAGCATGATTTTGGGCTATGCCGTCATTGAGCTAACCAGCGAATTCCATGAGATTTGGAAAAGCCGAACTGATTTTTTAGATACGCTAGTACAGCTTTTTGTGGGTGGGGTCGTTTCTGCGGTCGCAGAGCTAAGCGCTTCAAACGCCCACGCAGCGGTGGCGCTAGACATTGCAGATCTGCCTGCAAATTTGGTTCATGACATTCTTCAGCAGGCCAGAAAAGTAAGCCAGCAGGACTATGCTTTAGCCTATGTCTTATTTGGCGCGGGGCTAACGGCGGCAGATATGGCCTGTCTGGAAAAAACACACGTCA
>JAGVDA010000236.1 GCA_020058975.1 Thermosynechococcus sp. WC_1
ATCCGCAGACCACAGATCTGATCATCCACGACACATTTCACATCCATCGGGTAGTTAATCCCAATCAACAAACCCACAATGACCGCGACAACCAACGATGGCACCGCCACATGCAGCGCTGATAGCCGCAGCCACAGCAGCTCACCCTTGGCGATCGCCACATCGCGCTCTAGCTTTAGGTCATCTCTCTTTTTCATCTGCTTGAGGTTGTCAGCCCTATCTTTGGCCTTCCGTGCAGCCAGCAAATTATGGATTTGCTGGGTTTCATTTTGGATTTGCTCTTTGAACACGGCCTTGAATCGTTCGATAAACTCGTTGGCAATGCCATTGAGCGGGACGGCTAACTTGCCCTGTAAAACCTTGTTGGAGAGTAAGGCATTAGCGAGGGCGACCGCATCAATCTGCTCAATGGATGTTTTGAGTTCATCCATGACCGCATCTAGCACCCATTCCTCAAACACTTCTGCCTGTTGAATCATAGATTTAGGCAGTTGGTTTCGCAGTTCATTCAGAATCTCAGCGAGGCGTGGGTCTTGGCTGAGGAGTGATCTAATAATCACCGTGCTATTTTCTGAACTTAAAGTTTTGATGGTGTTCATCGTTGACCTCGTTGCGCTCGAATTTCACGCACTCTCGCTGCTGCTCTATCTGGGTCTGGCTTAACCTGACTGTTTTCACCAAAAATGGACTCGACGATCATTTGCCGAAGCACATCGTCAATCTGATCCACAACATCAACCGCGAGTTCAGCCGCCTTATCGCTAATGTTGGTAGTGATCGCCGCCTTTGCCGCTGCATCCGCAACGTCTCGCAGCGTGGCCTGATCTGCTTCTGATACCTCAAGGCTTGCGATGCTGGTCGGTGTCGCTAAGGCAATAGCCCCACCCACCGCATCCTCATCCGCAGTCTGAGGAACAAACTCAGGCACCGCTGCCGCTTTCTTCCCCCGTGTCGCCTTAGCTGGGACTGCTGCCGCCAAGTCGATGCCCGACTGAAGCTTGGCGCAGACTTCTGCGAACTGCTCAAGTTGAGCGTCCGTCAATGTCTCAGGCTTGAGCTTTAGTGCGCTTAGGATTTCTGGGATGCGCTCAGGTGCAATCTGGTGACGAGATGCTGCTTCGGTAAGCTGGCCTTCGCGGATGGGTTTGCGGTAGACTTCACCCGCTTCTTGGTAGCTTTTCGACTGCTTACTCGATACGAGCTGGGCGATCGCCTCAATGACTTGGACTTGCTCAGGGCTGTAGTCTGGCAAGTCTAGGGGCAGTTGAGCTGCTTCGAGAATCTTGTTGATGATGTCATCGCCCTGCTTGAGATGTTCGATCAGTTCTGATTTATTCATGGTCTTTCTCCTTAATTGCCTACGTTGTTTCCGAAATCTAGGCCGTAATCTGGTGGTTCATAGTCCTCTTCGTCGTCGTCAGCTATGGCTTCTGGTGCTGTTGCCTCAGTTGCTTCCTCAAGTGGATTAGATGGATCGATCACAACAAGAGGAGGGAAAAGATTATTGCAATCACTCAGATATGACGTTTCGGAGATATCCCCTTGTCGGTAGAGACTTAATGGCACTCCGCTTGGTGTGTTTTGCAGAAGTGCCCCAGTCATCTTTTCTTCAAAAATCAGGCGTGAACAATTCGCTTCTCGTTGAGCGCGGCTAGATGTAGCTGGTGAAGCTGCTAATGCTGCTGGAAAGTAGATAAGACACAGCGCTTCCAGCACAGCATCCACAGCTTTATTGCCATACGTCTCAACGAGCCACGCAAAGGTCTTGCCCTTACGCGAATCCTGCTCAAGAGACTGACTAAACGAGAACTCGACGCGCTTTGGCAAAGGATTTTCTGAAGATGGTGCGCCCTTTGCCAGCCCCATACGCTCTTGGAAAATGAGTCTAGAACGTGTCACTTCAAGACCTACTTCACCCAAAGTTTCGGACGAGGCTGCTAAGACCCGTGGGTAATAAATCAGTTGAACCGCATTGTTAATTGCGTCTTCAATATCTTTTCCATAAATCGCTTTCATCCAGTGCAGCGTTATTCCTTGGACAGAACTTCCAAGGACAGACTTAAATACGTTGATTTCAAGCTTGGCGTTCATGCTTAATTCCTCCAGGTACAACCGTTAATGGACTGGGCGCACTTAGCACTTCAGGCGCAATGGACTTAAAGAAGCCATAGCTATCTGTCAAGCGATGCAAAATCGCAGACTTTTCTAGCTCAGGAAAAAGCGCCTTAATCTCGTTAATCAGCTCAGCGCCCATTGATAACCTTGATCCCAACGCTTTCTTTAGCTCAGGTCGCCAGAATGCGGCATTACCCCCCGCAGCAAAGACCTGTTCTGCCGATTGGATCGAGGTATTCGACAGTTCATGCCATAGCTGCCGCCACACCAGACCACGCGCCTCTCTAATCTCCAACTTCACCCGCGCCAGGTCGCCCGGTCGCACCACCTTCAGCAATGGCTTATCAAGCAGTGCTTCACCCGCTGCACAAATCGCCGCCGCCGCCCACAGCTCATCGACAAAGGTGTAAGACACTTGCTTGACTAACCGGAGCATCCCCCAGCCCGTCAACCCGCGACTATCGGCTAACGAAATGGACTCCTTTGTGACGTGTGCCCAGGTAAAGTCCTTATGACCAAACATCACCACGCCAGACGGGAATCGTTTTGCCATCCGGCTAATGCCATAACCTTCTGGCGAAACATGAACCCCATTGACTCGCTTGAACTCAATCTGCTGCCCGTTATGCCCAAATCCATAAAGCAGCTCCCTAAGCCGACTCGTCAATTCACCCGCATCACCCATCTCATTGAGCGGTAGCAGTACCCCTAGCTCGATATGCAGCTCTGCACTGGACTCAATAGGGACATTTTGAGCAATCGCCTGACCGACCACCGCTAAAACTTTGGCGATCGCATCTCGGCACTTAGGCGCTCTCAGGTTCACATTGGTCACTGCTTCACGGGCATTTTCACCCGCAGCCCAATGCTCTCCATCAATGGACAACAGCGACGTACCGTTATCCGCATACTGGCCTTGCTCATACTGACCCGTCGTGATAGGCCGAACCGCACTACAGAAGGTCATATATTTGATGACCGATGGAAGGCCATCCCCAACAAATTGATAAAAGCACTTGCTCAGACTTGCGCCTAGGTCGGCGGCAAAAATTAGCTTTGTAGCCATAGCCTTTGTTTTCCTCATAGCTTCATCAGCTCACTGTCTTAATGTCGAAAGTGGATCTCAGAACCGAACAAATTACCAAAATTGGCAGTCATAGGCACCTCTGAAAATGGGTTCAAATTAATATCGGAATTTCTGAACGAACCCGAACATTTTTAAGACCCTTTTTTGTCAGCCCCTCACCCCCGCTTCACGGCTTGAAGCCAGAAATCACTGTCCTGACTGAATTTCATCCATTCCGGCACCTCTAAAAATGGGTTCAAATTAATATCGAAATTTCTGGACGAACCCGAACAAATTTCCTAAAATTCTTTTTCGCACCACCTCAAAAGCTGGCGATCGCAACACAACCGCCAGCCATCCAAGGCGCTTTACCCAGGCTCAGCATTTGCCTAACTTCAGCCGCCCATGCTCCGGTGGCGATCGCCTTACGGATACCAAGGCCATCGCAAAGCCCAGGTAAATCTTTTGCCTTGCCTCAAAAGCGATAGCCATTGCTCCAGTTTTTGCTTGGGCCTCATCCGCAAGTGGCGATCGCCTTAACCAATGTCTGACTCTTGCCTATCGAAAGCAAAGGCATGGGCTTTGGGTTTGATGCGGGGGCTGAAAGAGCATGGCTCAAGCTTGGCGATTGATCACCAAAACTGTTCTCAAAAAACTTAACGGAGATCCAAAAAATCTCAGTGCAAAAAATTTTTGCTTCAAGGTCGATTTTGGTGGGGGTTCAAATCGGTGGATGATGGTCGGTCTTTGGTGGGGGTATGGTCGGTCTTTGGTGGGGTATTGGTGGGGGTATGGTGGAGTAATGGCGAGTAAGAAGAAGTAAGTATTCCAAAATGTCAGGATTAAAGGCACTTTTGAGACTTTTTAGGCTATAAATATGGGTAATGGAGGGACAGAGAAAACTTACACACAACCTGCCACTGCTTGGCTGCGCGAGACAAGAGCAAGAAAAGCCAAAATCAGCCTTTTCGGCGGGGAAACCTTAAGCAAATATTAAGCGTGTGTGACAGTTTGTAGGTTCTTTTGTAGTACGAAAGAAAATTTTCAGCGCGGTGAATTTTTTGAGAGGCGCATAGGATTCTTTAGATGCCGATGGAGCGCGACCGTTATCCAGCAAATTGGCGTTTGATGGCATTGGCAATCAAGCAAGCCGCAGCATGGAGCTGTCAGCAGTGCGGTAGGCCATGCCGACAAGCAGGGGAAGCGGTCACGAACTTTGAAAAGAGACTTGATGAGCGCTGGCAGTCTGAGTTAGCAGAGCTTGTGACTGTTACTGGACAGGTAGCCGTCAAACGTTATCGGGTGCAGCGATTTCTACTGACGGTTGCTCATTTAGACCAAGACCCAGGCAACAACAAACCAGAGAACTTAAAGGCGCTCTGTGCCCCTTGTCATCTGCGTTATGACCGTCAATTTTTGACGCACAACCAGAATGCACGGTTAGAGCGAGAAGGACAGTTGAACCTATTGACGGGTGCCGGAGGTGGATTTTGAGATCCATCCACACCATCAAGTCAGGCGACCAGGGCAAGAAGGACTACTACACAAAAGACGAGAGCCTGAAGCAAGGCAAAGACCAGGGCAAAGACTCAAGCCAAGGCAAAGGCCAGAAGCATTACTACAGCGACGGCGAGGCAAAGTCTGAGTCTGAGGAAATGACTCAGGCCGTCTGGTTTGGCAAGGATGCAGAGCGTCTGAACTTGAGAGGGCATGGTCTTCAATCCGACTTTGAGCAAATCTTTGACGGCTATATCCCAGGTACAAACGATCGCATTCGATACGACAAGCCCAGAGAAGACCACCAGGAAAACTGCATCTATGACGTGGTGCTGTCATGCAAGAAATCTGTGTCGATGCAGATGCACTTAGGCCAAGACGATCGCCTCTACAAGGCATATCAGGAGACGGTCAAAGAGATTGCTGAGCTGATTGAGCAGGACTACGCCCAGGCCAGAATTCAGGTCAATGGCGATCGCCGCATTGTCCAGACAGGCGGCATCATTGCGCTGATGATTCCACACCACACCAGCCGCGACCTAGATATGAACGTTCATACCCATCTCGCCATCGCCAACGGCACCTATTGCGAAGATGGCAAATGGCGGTCATTGCTAGATCGTGGGTTTAGCCATGCCTACTATATGGGCGACTATTTCTCGGTACGGATGGCAGCGCGGGTGCAGGCGCTAGGGTATGAAATCCGTGAAACCGTTACAGAAGAAGGGCATCCCTCATGGGAGCTGGCAGGTTACAGCGATGAGCAAATCAAGGTTTTTAGCAAACGCTCGGAGAATGCCAAAGTCAAAGAGCTAGTGGCAGCAGGGGTGAGCCGCGATGATGCTTTACTTCGGACACGCAAGGCCAAGAATGCAGAAGAAAGTCTTGAAGAAGCACAAGGGCGCTGGAAGGTTGAAGCGGATGCGTTTGAAATTGAGGCCATCGCGCCGCTAAACCGTCCAGTAGCACCAAAGCTAAAAGCAACTGCCGAGCAGGTGCTAGAGAGCGCCATCCGTCACTACAGCAATCGCTCCAACCACTTCACCCGTGACCAGATTCGTGAATACGCCTTTAAGCTGAATCGGTCTTTTACAGTGGCGGATTTAGATAGGGCGATCGCCACTCACTCTTCCCTCATTGATTACGGCAAGCTCCGAGGCGTGGATGAACTGCGAGGACATTTCACAACAGTCCAGGCCGTAGAGCGAGAAATTCGCACGATTAAGGCATGGATGCAGGGGCAAGGGCAAGCGATCCCCATTCTTGAGCGAGAAGCCGCAGCCCAAGCACTAGAGGCGATACAGCTCAAGACAGGCCAGCGTAGCGCCATCATCGGTGTGCTGGCTTCTGATAATCAGCACCAGATTATTCATGGTCTTTCTGGGGTAGGCAAAACCACGGCACTTCGGCAGCTCAAGACACTGACCGACCGCCAGCAGGTTGAGGTTTTGGGCTTTGCACCCAGCATTGATGCAGCCAAGAAGCTATCAAAAGAACTTGGGATTGAAACCCATACGGTGCAGAGTCTGGTCAAAAGCAAACGGTTTGAACTAAAGCCAAATCAACTGCTGGTCATTGATGAGGCTGGAATGGTCAGCGCCGAAATGCTCGATATCGTCATGCAGAAGGCCAATGCAGAAGGGGCTAGGGTTCTGCTGGTGGGCGACACCGGACAGAACCAAGCCATTGAAGCAGGTTCACCAATGCGTTCGCTGATGAAGCATGGGGCTGAGGTTCACCACATTGCTGAAATCATCCGTCAGCAAAACAGCGTTCAAAGACAGGCCGTTGAACTGATTGCCAAAGGAAATGGTTTAGATGCACTGAGTCTGCTCAATGAGCATGGCTATATCAATCCAATGCCAGAGCGGGAGCAGCGGGTCAGTGGCCTAGCTGCCGAATATCTAGCTCTCTCACCGGAGGAACAGCTCAATACGCTGGTTGTGGCTGGCACCAATGCCGAGAAGGATGCCATCACCGCCGAAATCCGAGCAGGGCTAAAGGCTGAGGGCAGATTAGGTGAATCGCAAACCGTCATTCAGCTTCGAGATCGTGCGCTCACACCGGAGGAAGCCAAACAGATTGCCTATTACCGAGTGGGGGATTACATCAAGTTTTCACGCAACTACAAACGCATCTCAGAGCGCGACTACGAGAGGACTTGGCTTCAGAAAAATGTCCCCTACCAAGTGGTTGGTAAAGACGGCAATGAACTCATTGTCTCTACAGCAGGCGGACGCAGATTTAGGGTCAATCCCAGCCTCATGAAGGACAAGCAGGTTTTTGAGGGACATGAGTTTGATGTTGCCGTAGGGGATTCTCTGCGATGGACATCCAGTAACCAAGAAAAAGGACAAATCAATGGCAAGACGTTCAAGATCACCGCCCTCAATGATGGTGTGGCAACCATCCTCACCGATGACGGGTTGAGACAGCTTGACCTATCCGAGGCTCTGGCTGTGGACTATACCCTGACTAGCACCAGCTATCGGGCACAGGGAAGCGATCGCCCCAGAGTGTTCGTCTCTGCGACGAATGATCCGACTTCTAATAGAGAGCCGTTTTACGTCTCGATTTCACGGCAAATCAAAGAGTTAAAAGTCTGGACGGATGACTACGAAGGCTTAAAGCGCCGAGTGGCTGAGTCCAGCGTACAGAGCAACCCATTGGAGTTAATAGATTATGGAAACATCAACATCAATTCAAGCAGTGGAACCGCAGGAGACTCTTCAACCCAAGACGGAAATGGAGTTAATAGTGGAACTTTTGCTGGAGAACAAAAACCAAGTTGGCAATCTGCCAGCAGAGATGGAGGGACGGATCAAGAAACTGCTGAAACCAGCAGAGGGCAAGAGCGATACCTTTCTGTTGGTGGAGCAATTGGTACAAATGGCGGAAGCGGATATCGAGACGCAGAGCCAGATAGCAGAAAAGTTAGATTATCAGATCACGTTGATCCAGGAGTTAGTGGACTTCAAGCGATCGCAGACGAAATCGTCAGAATCCGTCTCCAGCGAGAGTTAGCCGAACCCCTTGCTCGTCTGCAAGTTAGGTTGACTGAACTCAGGGAGTTAAAACAACTCAATGACATCAAACAAGCAAACATTGCAGAAAAGCTTCAAGAGGTTTTGACTGGCTCGAAAGTTGATGTGCTGTCTACGACATTGGAGAATTGGAGGTCTTTTCAAGAAGACAATTCGGTATTGCCTAATCTCGAAGAGATCTCCAGATCTGATGCAATTAAGCTCTCTGAATTAGTCGAAAACTTCCCAGCACAGAAGGCCATTGAGTTCGCAATGGAGGAATATTACCAAGCCAGCGAACAGGTCATTGATATGAAATCCACTTTGAAGACGGGCATCCCTGTTTTCAGAGTGGATGACCTTTCAGAGTTCAGGAATGAACCCAATGAGGACACCATGCCCACCAAAACCGTCGAACCACCTAGACGTAAACCGCAGACACCACAACCAACGAGCAAACCCACAAAACGACAGCCCAGCGATAAATCAGCAAAGGCAAACCCTGCGTTCTGGCAACCGCTTTATCCTGCCACAGTGCCCAGCAACATTGAGCCGCATCACTGGAATGAGTTCAAACGCAGCGCCATCCATCCAGACCTCATCGCCCTCAATGCCGAAAGTGTTTCCGGTCAGGAGGTCTATGAACGACTCCTTTCCGAACGACTTGCCCAGCTCGGTACAGGCCAATATGTCACGCAACCAATGGCGCGTGGCAAAGGACTCGATGACCTCATCGTCAATCGTGGCCCACTGGCTTACACCCAGGCGATCGCCACCGCCCAAACCAGCGACACAGACAAACGCACCCATTACCGGACTGAGTACAACGCGATCGCCCGTCAGGTTCGCGTCAATTACCCAGAGGCCACACCCGAATTCCTAGATGCTGAAGTTTACCTACGCACCATTGCTAAAGCTGAAGCTAAGGACGGCGATCGCTTCATTAGCCAAAGCGACAACGCGCGATCGCTCAAAACACCGGAGCAAGTTCAGGCTTACGTTGACCACATCAAAACCCATGCACCACAGATTCGGCAGCAGTATCAAGATGCTTTGGCAGCACAGGCCGCAGCAGAGGCGCAACGGGTGGCGGATCGAGGGGCTTATGTGGCGATCGCCCAGCAGGTCAAGACGGAGCTTGGCGACATCCCAGGAACTCAGCTCGATATGGAGGTGTGCTTAAGAACTGGAGCCAGCGGAAATATTGACCGTGTTCTGGCTCAGAGTGACCAGGGGATCGCCTTTGATGATCCCGCCCAGGTTCAAGCCTATGTGGAGCGCATCAAAGCCGATGCACCACAGTATCAGCAGCAGAAAGAGGAACTAGCTGAAGTTAATGCACAGCTTGAGCGTGACCGTGCTGAATACCTCTCAACCGTTAAATTTGCTCGTCGCACAATGAGCGATTTTTCCGAAAACCAAGTAGACCTATTCGTTTGCCTTAGCGTGGGCATCTATGGCGCAGAGGCTGACCGTGTGCTGGCTCAAAGTGATACTGCCCTAGCCCTCGATAACCCTACGTTGGTCAAAGCCTATATCGAAGGGGTCAAGGCTCAAATCCCGCTCTACCACCAACAGAAACAAGTCGCTCAGGTCAAAGCTGATAGGGATGAATACGAGGCGATCGCCCAGCAGCTCCGACCAGGACTCGGAAAGATCGCCGAAATCAGGTTAGATGCCCATGTCTATCGCGCCGCCGTCGAGTCTGGCAATTACACACCAGAACGCATTGATGCCATCCTTGCTCAAAGCAAATCCGCTCTTGCGCTGGAATCTCCTGACGAGGTGCGCGACCACATCAAATTAGTCAAAGAGATGGCAAGCCGTCCTAAGTTTGGCAGACACCGCAGCTCAGAACGGGCGATCGCCA
>JAGVDA010000111.1 GCA_020058975.1 Thermosynechococcus sp. WC_1
CTGCCGCAGAGAATCGAACCGTCTGGCCCTCTGTGGTTCGTAGCCCTGAGTTTGCCCGTCGCGATCTGTTAGCAGAAGCCATTCAAAAGGCTCGCACGCGGGGGCTAAAGGCCTACGCTTGGCTGTTTAGCCTTAACTATGGCTACTCTTACGGCAATCGCGCAGATCGGGCGAGTGCGCTAGCGCGTAATGGATTAGGTAAGACGAGTCTCAACGTGGTAGATACCACCAATACCGAAATTGACATTAGTAAAGGCGATATTGATAAAGTTTTTGTCGATCCCTACAATCAGCAGGCACGTCAAGACTTTGCCTATATGCTTCAGTCTGTTCTTCAGCGACGGCCTGACGGCGCATTATTTGACTACATTCGCTACCCGCGTCAGACGGGGGGAGCTTCCATTGCAAACAAGCTATCAGACCTTTGGATTTTTAGCGGTGCCGCTCAGCAAACCCTGATCTCTAGGGCAACCAATGCTAAGGGGCAGGCCGTTATCCAAAAGTACTTATCTCAGGGAAGCGTCTCTGTGGGTGATTTAGCGGCGTTAGATCGCAGCTACCCCAGCGAAAGAGAGCCATTATGGCAAGGGCGTAATGTTCCCACCACTCCACCAGGGAAGCCTTTGCCACCTGCTGCGGTTCGCTTACCGCGCCTTCAGCAAGATTTGTGGCTTCTTAGTGTGGCTCATGCCTATCAGGGCATTTCAGATTTTCTTAATGCTGCCGTAGCGCAGTCCAATCGCCAAGGAGCAGTCGCGGGAGCGGTCTTCTTCCCTGACGGGAATCGGCGCATTGGGCAAGGCTTTGATTCCCGTATGCAGCCCTGGGATCAGTTTTCGCCTGCCATTGAATGGCACTCCATGTCCTACGGACTCTGTGGGGGCACAAGCTGCATTGTGGATCAGGTGCAGCGGGTGGTCAATCAGGCTCCCGCTGGTACAAGAGTAAACCCCGTGATTGCTGGGGCTTGGTCGTTTCCAGCCTACAATCGCCCCTCTTTAGAAATGCAGATGAATGCGATTCATCAGGCTGTACCCCAAGTGAGTGCCATCAGCCATTTCGACTTCTCGTGGCAAGAGCCACAGCTTGCCAATGCTCGGCGCGTGTGTAAACCCAACTTAATAGAGGCCGCTGCCGCCCGACCGTTGGGGCTAGGTCAGTAGAGAATGACTAACCTTAAAGTTAAAGCTGCCCAATCATTTTGTGGGTTTGTGGAATGACGCGAACGGATGTAAGCTGCTGCTTACATTTTGCTTGCCAATCCAGCACTTGCTGGGGGGTAGGTGGCGCGGGTTGCCCCTTATCGGTCAAGGGCGTAACGGGCTGAAAAAAGAGAGGAATATTGGGGTTTACCCGTGCCACAAGCGCAGTGGCTTGGTCAAGGTCAGCATCTGTAGTGTCGCGGGACGTGATGAGCTTACAAAATACGGTCACGCCTGACTGATCGCAGATCTTAAGAAACGCCTCATGTGCTTCCCAATGGGTTTCACCGCTGACGCTCGGCAGTTTGAGATCCATACCCACCATGTCTAGGTAGGGCAACAGTTTTCGCAGATCATCCGGTCGATGCCCTCCAGTTTCCAGGTAAATCGGAATCTGAATGGTTTTACGAAGCTGGTTCAAAAAATCAGCCAAAAAATCAGCATGGAGGAGTGGCTCCCCTCCCGTTAGGCTTAGGCTATCGTGCAGGTTTACCACAGCCTGACGCTTCACCCAGGCAATGAGCTGCGCGATTTCAACCGGATTAGGATGAACCTCAAAGTCTCGTTGACCTGGCGTTGCTTCAATTTTGCAGATCGCCTGGGTGTGCCAGGTGTTGGCACTATCGCAGAAGCGGCAGCGCAGATCGCACCCGCCAAACCGTACAAAAAGCTGGCGAGTGCCAACATTTAGCCCTTCTCCCTGAATGGCAGAAAAAATCTCGACCAGTGCAGCCGTTTGAGTAGAAACGTCTTGAACAGATTCTTGATGCGGTGCGATCGCCATTTCCTTCCCTATCATCATTTCCATCGCTCCCTTGATGCATAGGGCAACGGATCTTCAAGGTCAAGCTCAGCAAAGGCCGCTAACCGCAGTTGGCAAGAATCGCACACTCCACAGGCAACGGGTGGAGTAATGCCGCCGCCATCGCTGTAGCAAGACCAGGTTTTAGCCCAGGGTACCCCTAAGTCATTACCCATCTGAATGATGTCCGTTTTGCGAAGATTTAGCAGCGGAGCCACAATTTCAATGGGGACACCTTCTCGACCTTGGCGAGTCCCTAGCCGAAACGCCTCCTGAACCGCCACAATAAAGTCAGGACGGCAATCTGGGTAGCCGGAGTAGTCAAGCTGATTGACGCCAATGTAGATATATCCTGCGCCAATGGCTTCGGCGTAGGATAGCGCAAAGCTTAAAAAAATCGTGTTACGAGCTGGGACGTAGGTGATGGGGATGTCTGCTGACATGGCAGAAGGCGATCGCCCCGCAGGCAAATCCAGTCGCGTATCCGTCAGCGCAGACCCGCCCCACTGCCCCAAATTAAACGTGACAACCTGATGCTCTTTGACTGCTGCTGATTGGGCGATCGCCGTTGCCGCATCCATTTCTGGGCGATGGCGCTGACCATAGTCAAACGACAGCGCATAGCAGTCTAGCCCCTGTGAAGTTGCCCCATACAAAACCGTAGAAGAGTCTAACCCTCCCGACAGTAGAACAATTGCTTTGGATGCCTCATGTTTCATCAATGTGTCGCTTCGTTTGTGACTAAGGTGCCGCCTTATAAATTAGCTTAGGCTGCTCTTTATCCTAGCCTGTTCCTCTCTACAGCAATCTTTCATGATGGAACCTAATCATCAAAATCCGCTTCTTAAAGAGAGGATAGTCCACCAAAACCCCTATGTATCCAACAGAATCATAAGTCTCTATCGGATAGGTCGCACTAATTGCAATAACTCGTGCTAGTATCCATCTGATCATTTAAACTTGGCGAAATCTTAAGGAAAATAGCCAAAACATTAACCGTCCTTTACGGTAGAGGGTTGTGAGGAGTGAGTAAACGCTTATCGCCGACTCCATTGGGAGCCTATTCATCGCGGGGTCAGCTCGATCCAATTCGGATTGGGGTCATCGGCGTCGGGAATATGGGTCAGCATCATGTTCGGGTCTTAAGTCTGCTCAAAGACGTGGAGCTGGTGGGCATCTCCGATACCAATATTGAGCGCGGTATCGAAACCGCAAGTCAGTACCGAGTTCGTTTTTTTGAAGACTATCGCGACTTGCTGCCTAACGTAGATGCCGTCTGCGTTGCCGTGCCAACGCGCCTGCACTATGAAGTGGGGATGGCGTGCTTAAGTGCAGGCGTAGATGTCTTACTTGAAAAGCCGATCGCCGCCAGTATTACCGAAGCCGAATCGTTGGTCAATTCAGCGGCAGAGGCTCAGTGCTTGCTTCAGGTCGGCCATATTGAGCGGTTTAACCCTGCGTTTCAAGAGCTGACTCAGGTCTTGAAGGTCGAAAGCCTGCTTGCTATTGAAGCCCATCGCATGAGTCCCTACTACAACCGTGCCAACGATGTGTCAGTCGTTCTGGATCTAATGATCCATGACATTGATTTGCTGCTGGAGCTAAATGATTCACCCGTCGTGAGACTCAACGCCTGTGGCAACCGCAGTGACGATTCTCCCTACCTAGACTACGTTACAGCAACTCTTGGCTTTGCCAATGGTGTTGTCGCCTCTTTAACCGCCAGTAAGGTCTGCCATCAAAAGCGGCGACAAATTGTGGCGCACTGCAAACAGTCTCTGGTAGACGCTAACTTTTTAAGTAACGAAATTCATATCCATCGCTCCAATGTGATTCATCCCACTGTTGCCGTTTCTAGTGGCTTTTATCGAAGTGACGGCATTACAGAACGGGTTGCAACCAAACGGGTTGAACCACTCCACGCCGAACTAGAGCATTTTGTAAACTGCGTGCGGGGGGGGCAGCAGCCTTCCATTGGCGGAGAGCAGGCGCTTAAGGCGCTCAAAATTGCCAGCCTCATTGAGCAAATGACAATGGATGGTCAGCTTTGGAGTACGGCTTTGTCAGGCTCTCCTGATGGAAAAATGCTTCCCTTAACGGCGATTTAGGCAATATGGGGCTAGATTGGTAGTGTTCAATTTAGTCCATCATCACAATAGGGTTCATAAGCAACCCTACCAGTAAGTTTAAACAGTCAAGTTTTACCCCCAAAGGATTCACAGCTATGTCATCGGATTTTGATCGCGGCATTATGAAGTTTAAAGGCGCGGATAATCCTCTGATTATTACGCTATCGGCAGTGGTTATTTTGGGTGCTATTTTGACCCTAGTCTGGTGGTCGCTCCATTCTGCCTACGCGCTTCACTAGCATTTTAAAAATCTATAGCGCTGATCCAGCAAAGGAAAACGCCCTTGCTGGATTTTTTGATGGGCAGAAAAATTAGCCCCCAACATTTGTTGGGGGCTGAATGTATTTGTGTAGGGTAGGTTTTGGGTGCGATCGCCGAGCGACCTAACCCCGATTTAAGACGCAGCCTTTGCGGTGCTACGCTGCCGACGGGTAGGAGTAGGTGTGCCACTACTGGCCGTTGTGACCACAGCAGCAGCAGACGAAACGGTCGGAGACGGAATCGTTTTCACTGCCGATGTGGGAACAGTGACTCGAGTGGTTCGCCGTTCGGTTTGAGGGTACTGCATCAAAAACAGCAGAGAGGCTCTGGTTTGTAGCTCACGACGAAGCAACCCGTTTAACTCACGCTCTAGATGAGTCTTTAAGCCTTCCCAATCAATATCGAGTTGACCGTCTTCTTCTTTGGTAGTGTATTGCTCCCAGCGGTTTCTTAGAGCAAGCTCAATGGCTTCCTTAACCCAAGTTCTCCACTTATCGTGGTTTACGCTGGTGACAACGCCGCGTAAATGGACCTCTGGAGCCGTTAACATTTCGCCATTGGCACCAATCACTGCCGCCACCGTCACCATACCGTCTTCCGCGAGGCGCTGCCGCTCTTGAAGGACATTCGCCTGCACAATGCCTGCGGTATCCATTAGCTCAATGCCGGCTGGAACCTTGCCACCAATTTTGATAGATTCTGGAGTTAGCTCCACCACATCGCCATTGTCAATAATGACCATGTTCTCTGGCGGAACGCCGACGCTCTGAGCCGTTTCAGAGTGCTTGATCAACATCCGGTGTTCGCCATGCACGGGCAAAAAGAACTTAGGCTTTGTTAAGGCCAGCATCAGCTTCTGATCTTCTTGGCAGCCGTGACCAGAGACGTGAATCCCCTTATCGCGACCATAGACAACGTGGGCACCCTGAATCATAAGCTGGTCAATGGTGTTGACCACCGAAATGGTGTTACCCGGGATGGGGTTAGCCGAAAAGACCACCGTATCGCCTTGACGAATCTGGATTTGACGATGTTCTTTACGCGCAATCCGAGACATCGCCGCCATTGGCTCGCCTTGAGAACCGGTCGTGAGAATAATCACCTTGTGGTCGGGCAGGTTACGAATCGCCTGGAGGGGTTCAAAAAGGTTGTCGGGGCACTTGATGTAGCCCAGATTACGAGCATGGGCAATTACGTTGAGCATGGAGCGACCCAGCACAGACACCACGCGGTTGTGTTTTTGAGCCAGTTCTAAAATCATGTTGATGCGATGCACCGAAGATGCAAAGGTTGTCACCAATAAGCGACCCTTCGCCTGACTGATAATGCGATCGAGGTTCGGGAACACAGAGCGCTCAGAAGGGGTAAACCCAGGCAGCTCTGAGTTAGTAGAGTCGCTAATGAGGCACAGAACGCCCTTCTCGCCATACTCTGCAAGACGCTGGAGGTCAAAATACTCACCATCCACAGGGGTATGGTCAATTTTGAAATCGCCTGTGTGAATCACTACGCCAACGGGGGTATGAATCGCCACCGTGAAGCTATCGGCGATCGAGTGGGTATTGCGAATAAACTCTACAAAGAAGTGTTTGCCGTAGCGCACAATCTCACGAGGACCCACGGTATGCAGCTTTGTCTTACCTGCTACGCCTGCTTCTTCTAGCTTGCCCTGGAGCAGCGCCATTGCAAGACGGGGGCCGTAAATGACCGGAATATTAAACTGCTTAAGGTGAAAGGCAATGCCGCCAATATGATCTTCGTGACCGTGGGTGACAATCATGCCCTTAATTTTGTGCTGATTGTCGCGCAGATAGGTCATATCTGGCAGCACAATGTTAACGCCATGCATGCCGTCCGTTGGGAATGCAAGCCCTGCATCTAGAAGAATAATTTCATCTTCGTACTCGAATACACAGGTGTTTTTGCCAATTTCATGAAGCCCACCGAGGGGAATTACTTTGAGGGGGGATACAGCAGAAGCAGTCGTCATAGGTTTTGATTCTCTTTTGATTAAAGTCATGTAATGGGGGGGTATTGGGTTGTAAAAAATTTTGCTTCAGTCATACCGCTAACCCTGATAGAAGGCACGGTAAAACTGGAATATCACGAATGGCCTTTGCGGATAGAAGTCACAGAAGTGACAAATCTGTAAGGACCTGTTTAAGGTCGTGCTCTACATCCGCTGGCACATCTGGAAGCGGGAGACGAGTGCTGCCCACTGCCCATCCTTGTAGCCGCAGCGCAGCTTTAAGAGGAATGGGGTTTGCCGTTGCAAACAGAGCTTTAAAGAGAGGCATGAGCTGGATATGGATGCTAGTCGCTTCTTGAGGACGGCCTTCAAAGAAGTGTTTCACCATCTGCTGCATTAAGTCACCGACCAAATGGCTGGCAACGCTAACCACACCAGACCCACCCACTGCGAGCATGGGCAGCGTGAGCGAATCATCGCCGCAGTAAATCTCAAAGGTTGAGGGCGTTAGGCGACGAATTTGGCTGGCTTGGTCAAGGCTTCCGCTGGCCTCTTTAACCGCTACAACATTCTGCAAATTTGCGAGACGTGCGACGGTCTCTGGCTGCAAATTTTGGCCTGTGCGCCCAGGAACGTTATAGAGCATGATGGGCAGGTCGGGCACGGCTGCGGCGATCGCCTTGAAATGCTGATACAGCCCTTCTTGAGGCGGCTTATTGTAATAGGGCACCACCAACAGGGCACCGTCTAAACCTAAGGCCGCTGCCTTACGGGTTGCTTCAATCGCCTCATGGGTCGAGTTAGAGCCTGTCCCTGCCAAGACCTTAGCACGTCCGGATACCGCTTGTTTAATCACCTGAAAGAGCTGATATTCTTCATCCCAGGTGAGGGTGGGGGATTCTCCCGTGGTGCCACAAATGACAAGCCCATCTGAGCCGTGATTGACGAGATGATTGGCAAGCTTTGCCGCTACATCGTAGTCTACGTCTCCTGTTGCGTTAAAAGGTGTGACCATTGCGGTCACAATGCGTCCAAAACGAGTCACAGGGTTTGAACTCCAGCTTGGAACGGACAGAACGACAAACAGTTTGAGGTTTGACCTAGAACTTGACTAGGGCTTTGACTGAGGATTTGAACTGACATTTGAATCAAGCTTTACTCCACTCCTAAAAAATAAATGGTGATCATCTCTGCTCATTGACTGACCCGTCAAACCGAAAGTTTAGAACTATAAAACTCGCTAAGCCCTTCACAGCAAAGACGCTAGGCGCAAGCGTTAAAATCGGTGACTTGGGTTTTCAAAGTGTTTTAGAAATCTAACTTGCAAATTTAACCTGCAAATTTAATGCACAAGCTGTCGTTGATATGGTTTTAGCGCATTTTGCTCAATGAGCAACTCTGCAATTTGGACTGCATTTAGCGCTGCGCCCTTACGGATTTGATCTCCACTCAGCCATAGCTCTAGACCACAGGGATGAGATAAGTCTTGACGAATTCGCCCGACCAGCACATCATCTAGGCCGCTCGCCTCCATCGGCATAGGGAAGTAGTTTTGGCTCCAGTCTTCTACTAACTTAACCCCAGGCGCACTTTGTAAAAGCGCCCGAGCCGTTTCGACGGGGAATGGCTGGGCAAATTCTAGATTAAGGGATTCTGAATGTGCTCTTAGTACTGGAACCCTAACACAAGTTGCACTGACTCGTAAATTGGGAAGACCCAAGATTTTTCGAGTTTCGTAAACCATTTTCAACTCTTCTGCGCAATAGCCATTATCGCTCAACTCTGAGTTATGAGGAAACAAGTTAAAGGCTAAAGGGTAAGGAAAACAGTCCGTTGGCGGCGTTTTTCCATCCAAGATGGCCTGGGTTTGAACCTTCAGCTCTTCCATTGCCCGCGCTCCAGCACCGCTGGCAGACTGATAGGTCGCTGCCACAATTCGCTGAATCGGCTGAACCTGATGCAGCGGCCAGATCGCAACAGACATTAAAATGGTAGTGCAGTTGGGGTTTGCAATAATTCCCTGATGCTGGGTAGCGGCCTCAGGGTTCACCTCGGGCACCACTAAAGGCACTAAGGGATCCATCCGAAAGGCGCTGGAGTTATCTACCACGACCGCACCAGCGGCAACGGCTTTGGGTGCCCAGAATTGTGAAGCGGTTCCGCCAGCCGAGGCTAGCACCAGATCGATGCCCTCAAAGGCTTGCTCAGTGACTTC
>JAGVDA010000458.1 GCA_020058975.1 Thermosynechococcus sp. WC_1
CAGAATCAGCGTGATCACAACAGCAGCCGTTTCGTAATAGACCTCTGGCATGAGTCCTTGAGCCGTCAGAAAACTAGGGAAGATCGTCACAAATAGCGAATAGAAATAAGCCGCGCTAGTACCTAGCGCAATTAGCGTATCCATCGTAGCGGCATGGTGCTTAAAAGCTTTCCAGGTATTGATATAAAAAGACCTGCCGCACCAAAACTGCACGGGTGCCGTTAGCAACGCCTGTAGCCAAAAATTATGCAGCCACATCGGAATAAACGGCAGGTGTAGCCCTGTCATCATGGGCAGGGAGCCAATCACCAAAATGACGCTGATAATGCCCCCCAAGTAGACCTTTTGGGTTAAGGCTCGCAACTCTGCATTTCGCGTTCTGCGTTCTACGTCATCCTCGACCGTCAGAATGTCCTCCTCCTGAATGGCCTGAGCAGAATATCCAGCTTCTTCAACCGCAGCCTGAATTGCACCTAGATTGGTTTGTACAGGGTCATATGTGACGGTAGCCTGCTCAACCCCATAGTTGACGCTGCACTGACCTACCCCTGGAACAGCGAGAATTGCGCTTTCGATGCTGTTGGCGCAAGAGGCACAGCTCATGCCCCGTAATTTAAGGGTGGCATTCTCCATAAAGCTTGCCTCTAATACGTTTTAGACTTTTGCTAAGCTACTGGGTAGCCAGCCGCTTCAACGGCATTCTTGATGGTGGCCTCAGAGACTTGGGTTTCAATCTTGACCTGCTTGGTTTTTAGATCGGCCCCAACCGTAGCAGTTGGGTCGATCGCCATTACTGCATTTGTAATGGTATCGCTACAGGCAGAGCAGGCCATACTAGGCACTTTGAGCTGTAAAGTCATTTTTTAACGCAGTTCAAGGACTGTTTTTTAATTAACCTAATATCTATTGTCAACCCTTCAGTGGACTGGAGGGTCAAGGGAATACTTAAATGGATGCTCACTTTGGGGCTGGCATACTCATCCCTTGTCCAGAGTTGTTACTAGAACTGCCTGACATTCCAGAACTTTGACCCATGCCACCTTTGGGTTGCTCCATCATCTGGTTCATATTCTTCATCATCTGCTGCATGTGGGGCATCATCTGTAGATGATGCTGGCGCAGTTGCTCTGGTGTCATCTGAGACATTCTTTGCTCCATTTTCCCCATCATTTCCATCATGCTGCCCATCATTTGTTGATGGTGTTGGCGCATCTGTTCTGGGGTCATTGTTTTCATCGGCATCATTTTGGTGGGTTGCATGGGAGTTGTTTGCGCCCATGAGGGTAAAGTCAGAGCCGTGAAACAAGTAATACCTGTTATGGCGATCGCGCTCAGCACATTAAAACCAATCTTATTCATTTGCATTAGATAAAAAATGTTACTAAATCCATAACGCCTACACTAGGACGTTTTCACGATAGACGTAACTCTCGAATGAAGTAGAAGCTGACTTCAAAAATTTACGCCTATTGAAAATCAATATTTCATCTTTATTTTATTTTTCTATGCAGCAGTAAAAATATGTGTTTTTAATACATCGAAAACTACAGCAGAATAATCTTTATTATTTTCATTCCAATTTTATTTTTGAGGCTCATCATAAAAACAAGAACATTAGTTAAACGAATTTAGGTCAAGTTATGAAAACTTTGTCGATTCTTATAAGTGCAGCTTTAGTGAGTGCGTCTGTCCTGGGTATTTTGGCTAATCGTGCTGTTGCTGCGTCTGACGCCACTACTAAAGCTGTAGTAGCAGTCTGCGGCCCTAATGGTGCAGCACAGGTTGTTGATGCCGATAAGGTTCCAATTGGGTGCCACGTTTCTACCGTTAATAGCCCACCTGCAAGTCGTGGCTAATTTTTTAATCAATAAAATTTCAGCCATGTTAAATCTTCTATGCTTGAATTTAATGAGTATGGAAGATTTAGAATTTACTTTCCTTTGCCAAATAGTTTTATTGACTCTTGTTCGATAGGAAATCATCTGAGCTACTGAAGTTTGTTGCTTCTTGAATTTCACTAATTTAGTTTTTGACTGTCAATATATTTGACTAATCGTTTATTTATTTTTTTTGGAGACATGCTTTGATGAAATCGACCATTTATACAACGGTATTTTTATTGGCATTGGCATCTTTCTCTACCGCTAATGCCACTGGCGCTTTAGGCTCTAAAGTACCTCATCTGAGCCACAGTGCTGCAAACCCCAGTAATGCCCGTATTCCCTTTTCTAAGTACCATGTGGGGGTTCATGTTTCTGGCTACTCCCTTTCACAAATCACCGTTGATTTGCCCCAAGATCTGACGCTTAGTCAAGACATCATTGTGCAAACCAAAGCAGGCCAAAAAATTGAGGCGACGGTTTCTGTGGCAGATAGCAAAGCTCAGTTTATTTTTGCTCAGCCCGTCCCCTCAGAGACGATGTTAGAACTCGTCTTTAATTCTGTGAAAACTTCAACGCGGTTCAGCCATATTTGGCTTTTACCCGTGACGGGTCAAAGCGCAGATACAAAAATAGAGATTCCATTGGGCACAGCCCGAATTCATACTTATGATTGAGCTAGAGATAGAGTGCATCACTTTTGTTTAAGTAGGCCAGTGAAGCCCTTATTCTTCCATGCGAATTCTGCTCGTTGAAGATGAACCCGATTTAGGCGAAGCGATTCAGCGCAGTTTGAGTCGTGAAAAGTATGTGGTCGATTGGGTGCAAAATGGCAAAAAAGCCTGGGATTATCTAGATAATTCCCAAGTTCACTATACGGTCGCCATTTTAGACTGGCTTCTGCCAGGATTATCTGGGGTTGAGCTATGCCACCGCCTGCGATCGCAAAAAAACGCTCTCCCTGTTTTAATGCTGACCGCAAAAGATAGCATGGAAGATAGAGTAGCTGGCCTAGATGCAGGTGCAGACGATTACCTTGTCAAACCCTTTGGCATGGCGGAACTTAAGGCGAGAATTAGGGCATTACAGCGGCGATCGCAGTCTTTACAGCCCCAACAGCTTCAGATCGGGAACTTGTGCTTAGACTACGCCACCGCAACCGTTTCAGCTCAGCAGGGGCAGGCCACAAAACAGGCGATTTCGCTAACGGCAAAAGAATTTCAGCTTCTAGAATATTTCATGAAGCATCCCAATCAAATTCTGACCCGCGATCAGCTCATGAACCAGGTTTGGGACGCTGAGGCAGACCCCATCAGTAATGTCGTGCCCGCCCAAATGCGGCTTTTGCGGCGCAAACTAGCAGAGCATGGCTACGATGACGTGCTAGAAACTGTTTATGGCCTAGGGTATCGGTTAAATCTCAGTCATGCGTCGTAATTCCCTCTTTACCCACACCCGCTGGCGGCTTATGGCATGGTACGTCGGCGTGATGGGCGTAATTTTGAGCTTAGGCGCATGTACCTTTTACCAAATGTTGCGTCAGGCACACTGGCACGCCATTCATCAAGAACTCGAGTCTTTGACTGGGACGCTGCATGATGGCCTGGAGCCTATCCTCAAACAGCCTAACCGCTTAGAGCCAGCCGTTGAGCAGCTATTGCCAGGGCTGTGCCCTATTGAAAATGACTGTTTGCAGCACCGCCATTCACCGCAGCGCCACATTCTAGGGATGGCTCAGCAAGAAGGCTACTATATTCGGCTGACCGATCAAGCAGGGCAGCTTTTAGCAACGGTTGGAGAGCCGCCGATTGAACTCCCTCGCGGCAATGTCACTGAACGATGGCAAACGCTCCAAGACCCTCAAGGCAATCGCTATCATCAAATTTTAATACTACTGAAGACCGCCAATAAGCAGGCGTGGGGCTATCTTCAGATCGGGAGATCGCTCCAAGAATTTGACATGTTTTTAGCCAACACGCGATTGACCTTACTGCTGGGTCTACCCGCAATTATGCTGCTGGTCAGCGGTGCAAGTTGGTGGCTTGCAGGCTTAGCCATGCGTCCGGTTTATCAGTCCTATCAAAAAATTCAGCAGTTTACCGCCGATGCAGCCCACGAGCTGCGCACCCCCTTAGCCGCCACCAGAGCCACCGTAGAGTCAGTGCTAGAAATAGGAGATATTTCTGAATCCGAAGCTCGAAAAACGCTGCAAACTGTCGAGCGCCAAAACAACCGCCTCGCTCAACTGGTGCAAGATTTACTGTTGCTGTCTCGCATGGATGTACAAAATCAGCCATTGCAGCGCCATAACTGCTGCTTAAATACGCTGATTAAAGATGTGGTAGACGAGTTTGAAGGTCTGGCGATCGCCGCCGACCTTACCCTAAATGTAGAGATGTCGATGCACGAAACGCTGTGGGTTTTGGGCGATGAAGAACAACTCTATAGAGTAATGGCAAATTTAGTCAGCAATGCGATTCAGTACACCCCCAAAAATGGGATGGTTACAATTCGGCTTAACCGAGAGGAGCGTTATGCCTTGATTCAGGTTTTAGATACAGGCATCGGCATTGCCGCTCAAGAGCAGGAAAAGATTTTTGATCGGTTCTATCGGGTAAATAGCGATCGCTCCAGGGCAACGGGCGGATCGGGGTTGGGGTTAGCGATTGCAATGGCGATCGCGAAGGCGCACCACGGCACCATTCAGGTTCAAAGTCAGTTAGGGCATGGCAGCACCTTTACCGTCAAACTACCCGCAGCCTGAATTTCATCTTAATTTTATTTTTGTATGTAAAACTTGCTTCTGTGAGTTTTTATTCTTTCTTCAAAATCCTATGCAGCTAACTTCTTTGAAAATGGCTTCCTTTGGATTGGTTTTGATGGCGATCGCAGCCACTAG
>JAGVDA010000245.1 GCA_020058975.1 Thermosynechococcus sp. WC_1
AGCCATCCTCACTTTTGAAGTAGTAGAAACCAAGACAGGGCGATCGCAGGGCGGCTGCACCTATCGTGTCCAGCTTCCGGCAGAGTATAGAACCCCGCCTAAAACTGCTGAGGAAGCGGAGGTGAGGAGGCGATCGCGGGTCACGCCAACATCACCTCAGCCAACACCCATTAAAATACCGCCTCTACAGGTGCATTCAACGTCTCCGCTGACTCTTGACCTGCGCTGGATAGCAAAGCCATAAAACATAACAATTTAGAGAAATCACGTCCTAGCTCTGAAACCCCAAAAAGTCTAGGTTGGGTGAGCGAAGCCGAACCCAACACCTCCGCCGATGCTGGGTTCGACTCCGCTCACCCAGCGATGCATCGAACCATTACGAACAGGTCTAACTCAGGCTAGGCAAGCTGAATATTAGAAAACGCAAAGTCTTGAATGACCGTACCGTCTTCCGTTTCGGTTTCAATCACGCGATGATTGAGGATCCAATATAAGCCCACCTTTTCGTAGGTATCCTCAAACAGGCTCTTGCCACCCTTTTGTTCGCCAGTGGCGGGGTCGTGATAGACAGAATCGTAGCGATGGGATAGATAGCCTTCGCCTGTGTCGTGAGAGCTAAAGGTGTTGATGGTCACAAACACCCCATGAATGTTGCGATGCACCAAGCACACCTCATTGTTGCGTACCTTATAGCGATCGCCCTCAGACTTACCGCCCATAATTAGCTCAACGGCTCCTGTTTCATCGGTTTCGCCATAGTCAAACGTGTTTTTGCTGTGGGTATCTTCAAAGCTGCGGCGCACGCGATGAATGGCAATTTCCCAAAGCTGTCCGTGAATCGCCTTTTGCGCTTCTTCATCGGTGACATTAAGCACTTCTGCCTTCATATTGCCGCTGACGACAGCCTGCCCCGTGATGACCTTATCGCCTTGGGTATAGGTGACATCGGCAGTGTAGCCAGGGAACTGAGCATCCCAGGTATAGCGGTTTTCGTAGGCAGCTCTAAACAAATCTTGAGCGGATAGTTTTACAGCGGTCATGGGCTACTCCTAGATAAATTCAATAAATCCAGCGTTCTGGCGGTTGAGGCTAGATTTTGCTAAGCTGATTATAGCGAAAGATTCTCGATAAGAAATTTCGTGTGGAACTAGTATCTTCCCACCACCATAATGACTTTTGCGACGAATCTGTTAGCCCCCGCGATTATCTGAAGATTTTTTAAAGAATGTCCCGCTTGAGCTAAGGCATTTTTGCATCAGCGATGCATCCATTTTGGGGCTTTGGGAAATGGCTTTTGCCTTACTCAGTTGATTTAGCTCCCCATACAGTAATGTATTGGCAGACGGCTGATACAGTGCAAAACCAGGGATTCCATCTAAGCGATACATGCCTTTATGCTCGGGGTCTGGGGTGACAGACGACACCATTACGCCACGATTAACGCTCTGGTAGCAAATGCGATCGCCAGCGCTAGCAATTATCATCGTATGGTTGCCAGAGCCTAGAAAGACCCCACCAATCAGGGGTTTAGCAACAGATACCCCAGCCAAAATTGAAAGCCAGCTTAACAGCGTTAGGCTAGCAAAAGGAAGTAACAGTTTCATAGGAGCAAAGGAGGAGTGATTAGGCTCATCCTAGCCCCATTTATGCTGAATGACCTCGTATATTTCAACATATTGCTGCGCAGGTTTTGCCCAAGAATTATCGTAGGCCATTCCCTGAAGGGCAAGCTGCTGAAATAGGTCTGGGCTTTGGCTCCAAAGGTCAAGGGCACGCCCTAACGCCGACGCTAACGCCGTATTGTCTTGCTGATAAAACACGAAGCCGTTGTGCGTTTGGGACGGGTGCTGCTCATCGTAGTCCCAGTCAAAAATGGTGTTGAGTAGCCCCCCCACCCCGCGCACGACGGGCACGGTGCCGTAGCGTAGCCCAATCATTTGGGTAAGTCCGCAAGGTTCGTAGTTGCTGGGCACCACAATAATATCTGAACCCGCATAGATGAGGTGTGCTAAGGCTTCGTTAAAGCCTAGCTCTAGATGACAGTTAGGGTTCTCATTCAAAAACGCTTTTTCATGAGCGAACAGTGCGTTGATGGCGTAATCGGTCGCAGACCCTAACAAGACAAATTGGGCACCGCGCTCAAGGGCATAGTACATGGCATGATGCACCAGATGAACGCCCTTCTGATCGTCTAGGCGACCAATAAAGCAAACAATAGGCTGGTCAGAATCTTGCAGCAAAAGCCGCGATCGCAGTGCTTTCTGGTTCAGCTTTTTGTCGGCAAAGTGGTCGGCGGCGTAGGCGTAGGGCAGATGGCGATCGGCCTCTGGGTTCCATACGTCATAGGCAATGCCGTTGAGGATACCGCTAAATTTGTTTTGGTGACGCTCTAGGGTGGGCTGAAGGCCACAGCCGATGTCTGTAAAGCGGGCTTCCCAGGCGTGATGAGGTGAGACGGTATTGACGCTGTTGGCATAGACGATGCCGCCTTTCATGAGGTTTAGGGCACCCAGGTGATGGTTGTCCTGAAGGCGATCGGGGGAATAGTAATAGGCTTCGCGGTTGAGTCCGGTGGCCTTAAGAATTTCGCCACCGCAGGCACCCTGGTGCTTAAAGTTATGGATGGTGTAGCAAACCCGCTGATACTGCATACCGTGCCACTGGTACATCTCATAAAGCATGACGGGCACCAACCCCGTCTGCCAATCATGACAGTGCAGAACGTCAGGGCGTTTGTTGCTTTGGAGCAGAAATTCTAGAGCGGCTTTACTAAAGAAGGCAAAGCGTAAGGCATCGGTATAGTCGCCGTAGTAGTAGCCGCGATTGAAAAAGTTGTCTTCAGAGTGGGGTTCTATAAAAAAGCACAGCCGTCCATGTACCCAGCCGCAGTAAACCGTACAGTGAATTCTACCGTCATACCAGGGCACCCAGAGGTTTAGATAAGCTTCGTGGAGTCCCCAAATCTCGTCATAGCGCATACAGTCATACTTTGGCAAAATCAGCTCAACGGTATGCCCTTGCAGCTCTAGCTCACGACTCAGACCATAAACCACATCTCCCAGTCCGCCTGCTTTAATGACGGGTGCGCATTCTGAGGCAATTTGAATGATGTACATAAAGAATTCTTGTAAAGGCAATGCGAACGAGAGAGCTTTTGGGTATGCAGTTTAAACGAAAAGCTGCACCACAGGAATGGCATACAGATGACTTTTTGCTTCGGCTGCGCTCTGCCGCTCTGTACAGGCTAGCCCCCGAAGGGCTGTGCTTCTGGGATCTGAGACGTTAGAGAGTACCTGCTTCAAGCTGTTCTAGGTAGATAAAACTAGGCGACTTTACCCCTGCTTGCGCTCTGATTTTGATGAGTTGGGGCGATTCAAAAAAGCGCTTGGCATCGTCGAGGGTAGTCCATTCAGAGAAGTGAACAATTTTGTTGGGGTCACTCTGATACCGCAGCACCTGATAGGAGCGTTCTCCAGCGTCTCTGCGGATGCTAGAGGCTTCGTCAAAAATCTTTTTCCAGGCTGGGTAATCTGCAACCTCGTGGATAATCAAAACGTACTGCATGGGTGGCTCGGTGAATAGGGTCGGTGAGGCTCAAGACTAATCTATGGGCACACTATAACGGGAACACTTAATGGGCACCTTTAAATGGGTTGCCGAGAAAAAAGAATCACAGCGCACTAAACTAAGGAATGTAAACTTTGATGCAGATTGGTTTGACGACGCTGCGATAACTAAATGCCCTTTGTGTTAGAACAACAAACCGCAATTAACGATACATTGTCCCAGCGCTTTATTGCACTGGATCCGAGCGGGTACTTTATTATTTACATTGACACTGAAACTTCGCTGATTTATGCGAAGCACTTTACCAATGCCATCAATGAGAAAGGGTTAGCAGTTGACCCAGAAACCGGTGAGCCGTTCCCCTGTGGCGTTAAGGTAGAGCGCCAGCCCACGGCTATCTTTGAAGCGCACACTGCCAAGGAACTCTGTATTCAAATTTTTGAAGTCCCAGACGTTTCCTTAGTGACAAAGCTTGATCATGCGGCCTACTTAGGACGGGAATTTATGCGGGCGGAAATGGCCTTGGCAATGGGACAAGCGTATATTCAAGATTGAGTGAGATTTTTGGGTGAGATTTTTTTGATAATGCATCCGATCAATGCAGGAGACTTGTTTTGACCCATTCATCGGTGGCGCGATCGCAGTCTATCGCCCTTTCTTCAAAACCTGTTCAAATTGCCGTCGTGGGCGATGTCCACGGACAGTGGGATGATCGCGATGAGTCGGCATTGATCTCTTTAGGGGTTGACTTAGCCTTATTTGTCGGGGACTTTGGCAACGAAGCTGTTGAGATTGTGGAGCAGGTTGCTGAAATGTCTATTCCTGTCGCGGTGGCGCTAGGGAATCATGACGCCTGGTACAGCGCCACGGTTTGGGGTCGGCAAAAGTGTCCCTACGATCGCCGCTATGAAGATCGGGTGCAGCAGCAGATGGAGGCGTTGGGTATTGCCCATATTGGCTACAGTCAGCGCGATTTTCCGCAGATGCAGTTTGGGGTAGTGGGGGGCAGACCCTTTAGTTGGGGTGGCCCTGACTGGAAGCATGGTGATTTTTACTCCGATCGTTTTGATGTGCATTCCATGCAGGATTCCTGCGATCGCATTGTGCAGGCAGCTCAGCAGTCGCGGTGCGAAACCCTCATTTTTGTGAGCCACAATGGCCCGATGGGCTTGGGTGATCGCCCAGAAGACCCCTGCGGTAGAGACTGGATGCCCATTGGCGGAGACTACGGCGACCCCGATTTACAGAAGGCGATCACCACTGTGAAAGCGGCAGGCAAACGAGTGGCGCTGGTGACATTTGGGCACATGCACCATGCCCTACGCCATACGCGGCAGCAGATCCGTAAGCGAGTGCATGTGGGAGACGATGGAACGGTATATCTCAACGCGGCCTGTGTGCCGAGGGTTTTAGAGAAAGACGGCATCAGCTATCGCAATTTTTCGTTGGTGAGCTTGATCGCGGGTCAAGTGACTCAAATTCAGTCAGTGTGGGCATCTTGCGAAGGGGCGATCGCTGCCGAAGAACTGCTCTACACTCTGCCACTCTGCCCGTCTTACACTTAGAAACCTCAGGAGAGACTTCACCCAGCCGCCATTCCACGGCACAATAGCGAAAGAGTAACCCTTGTGAGCCGCCGCTATGTCTCGTGATGTCATTCAAACCCCTTTAGCACCAGCCCCTGTTGGCCCCTATAACCAAGCCATTCGCGCCAGTGGCACAATGGTATTCTGCTCTGGACAAATTGCCCTTGACCCTGCAACGGGAACTATCGTAGGTCAAGGTGATGTAGCGCAGCAGACGGTACAGGTGATGCAGAACTTAGAGGCGGTTTTGAAAGCTGCGGGTGCAACGTGGTCTGACGTGGTAAAAACGACGGTCTTTTTGGCAGACATGAATGACTTTGCTACGGTCAATGGAATCTATGCAAAATATTTTGATGAGGCCACCGCGCCTGCCCGCGCCTGTGTAGAGGTGGCGCGACTGCCCAAAGATGTACAGGTGGAAGTGGACTGTATTGCAGTTCTTGGCTGATTTCACTCCTCAATTTGAACATGTACGGCCTAAGAATATATCTGCATGAACTCGCTAAGTGCAAAAGAGGCAAAGGAGTGGTGAAAGCACATCCTGACTTTAGAGTGGAGACCGCCCCTCAAAAATACTCATGGGGCGAGCGTGGTAAACCTTTGATCATCACCGCATTCCACGCTCTTTCCACTAGCCATGATCTAGACCATGATCGGTTTATCGATGTTGCTCAAACTGTTTCTGTGGATGGTCAGCGGGGTTGGGGCAAATGGAGGAGCACCAATGGTCTGAAATAAAGACGGCATTGAATTTAGTTTCGGGATTTTTCCTTTGACAAGGCGATCATCCTATCCGTCAATAAAAGTGCTTAGATATAAATCTATAGGTATCGGGAAGAGTCTATGAATAGTATTATTCAACTGAAATCTCATCATATTGTAAGCAATGGACGTTTACAGGTTGATTTGCCAAGTTTACACGACACAGATTGAACTACTATTACTGTCTATTAACCTGCAAAACCGACAAAATAAGACCAATGGTCTCCAGATTTTCTTGGTACATTTGGAGCTTGGCAATGTGAGCCTCTAATAAGAGCAGATGGAACGAGAATCGTTTCAAGGGAAACAACAGGGTATTTGAGATGAGCGATGAGATACAGCCTAAATCTAAATTTACCAAAGATCAGGTTAAGGCTGCGGAGAAGCAAATCGTTGAGGAGTCGAAGAAGATCGAGTTTTATCTCACAGAATACTCTATTGAGCTTCTGGCCTCAAAGATGCGTAATGGGGACTTTGAGGTGCCAGCTTACCAACGTGAATTCACCTGGGAAGAGAAGCGCAAATCCCGATTTATTGAGTCAGTGCTAATGGGACTTCCGATTCCTTTCCTGTTCTTTTGGGAAAACCCAGAAAATGGAAAACTTGAAATTGTTGACGGCTCACAACGCCTCAGAACAATTGAGGAGTTTCTTCTTGATGATTTTGCACTAGGTGAGTTAGAAGAACTATCTCTGTTGACTGGATTTCAATTCAAAGATCTCCCCGAATCTCGACAACGTAAAATCAAAAATCGCTCAATTAGAGGAATTGTTCTCAACGAGCATACAGATGCAGCGTCTCGTTTCGATCTTTTTGATCGAATTAATACAGGAAGCAAGACTGCTAATAAGGCGGAGGTGCGTCGAGGTGCACTGGGAGGAGTTTTCCTCGACCTTGTGATTTCGCTTGCTCAGGAACCCATCTTTGTAAAGCTTGCGCCAGTATCAGCAAAACAGTTGAAAGAACGCGAGCGTGAAGAACTCGTGACACGCTTTTTTGCATATAGCGATGGGCTAGAAAATTATAAAGATCAAGTGTCGGCTTTTCTTTTCACATATTCACAAAAAATGAATATTCATTTCAAAGATTATCCAGCAGATATTGAATCTTATCGGCAAAGATTTTTGAAGACTATGGAATTCATAGAACAGAATTTTTCGTTGGGATTTCGCCGCTCATTAAAAGGCATTGTAACTCCAAGATCACGTTTTGAAGCCATTGCTATTGGAAGCTATCTAGCACTACAGAAAAAACCTAGTTTGTCTAATGTTCAGGTTGAAGAATGGCTAGGTAAGAAAGAGTTTATTCAGGTAACTGGAGCAGACGGGGCAAATGCAATAAGTAGGCTCAGAGGGCGTATACATTTTGTCCGCGATCATCTGCTTGGAGCTTGAGAATGGACGATTTTAGTCAAACTTTTGAGGATCGACTTCAGGAAATTGAAGCTTACCTTGACTTACTTGAATCTTTGGAGAGGCAAGTGCAAGAAGGAACTCCGAGAATTGGCGAATCAGGATCTACGATTACTGTACAACAGCAAAGAATCCTTTATTCAAGTGTTTATCTACAGCTTTATAACCTTGTAGAATCAACTGTTACATGTTGTGTAGAAGCTGTATGTGCCGCAGTTGTGGATAATAACTGCTCGCCGAGAGACCTATCCGACAATATACGCCGTGAATGGGTACGTTTTACTGCACGCACCCACACTGAACTCAACTATGAAAACCGTTTGGACTCAGCATTTGGCCTTTGCGAACACTTAGTACAGATACTTCCGATATCCACATTCAATATCAAAAAAAGTGGAAATTGGGATGATATGGAAATTGAGAATATTAGTGGTCGTCTGGGCTTATCATTGCGGATCAACCCTGACACAAAAAAGGGTATTAAACGGCCATTTCGGAATGATCAAGGGGCACTTAAATTTATCAAGAGCCTGCGAAATGATTTAGCACATGGCAGCCTGTCGTTTGCAGAATGTGGTGAGGGGATTACGGTTGGTGAACTTCGCGACCTTGCAAGGCGAACAACGCTCTACTTAAGGGAGGTTGTAGATTGCTTTAAATCATCCATAGATGCACATGAGTTTCTGCTTCCAGAGCGACGTCCAGAAGGAGCGGAAGTATGAATTTAGACGAAACGGTCATAAATTCTTGTAGAGAGAATAAGCTTTATATCGATGAGAGTGGCTCACCGATTAAGTGTATTGATTTGTTCTGTGGGCTAGGTGGACTCACTCACGGACTTATTAGAGGTGGTATTCAGGTTATTGCAGGTATTGATATTGATCCGCATTGCCGCTTTCCATACGAGACTAATAATAGTGCTGTCTTCATTAAAAAAAGTGTTAGTGAATTATCTGACGTTGAACTCGCCAACCTTTTTGGAGATGCGAAGTTTCGTCTGCTAGCAGGCTGCGCACCCTGTCAGCCATTCTCAAACTACAGTCGAAAAGGACGTCGAGAGCGCAATGACACAAAGTGGAGTCTTGTCTCTGATTTCGGTCGGCTAGTACAGAAAATTCAACCCGAATTCGTCACGATGGAAAATGTGCCGCAGCTTTTAGATCACAAAGTTTTTGAGGATTTTCTAGAGGCGTTGAAAGGCTATGAAACGTGGTGGAGCGTTGTCGACTGTGCTCAGTACGGTGTTCCTCAGACTCGTAGACGGCTTGTGCTACTTGCATCTCGTCTTGGAGCGATAGAATTAGTGACCCCAGAAGCATTTGGACAAGGCTGCACGACTGTAAGAGAAGCCATTTATCGCCTGCCCACTCTTAAGGCTGGTTGCTCTCATCCAGATGATGAACTTCATTCCGCATCCTCTCTGAGTGATCTGAACCTTCGTAGAATCAAAGCCTCTAAGCCTGGTGGTACTTGGCGTGATTGGGATAAATCACTGATTGCAGTATGTCATCGCAAGAGTTCTGGACAAACATATCCAAGTGTTTATGGGCGCATGGAATGGGATGCACCAGCGCCGACAATTACAACTCAGTGCTTCGGATTTGGAAACGGTCGGTTCGGTCATCCAGATCAAGATCGTGCTATCTCCTTAAGAGAAGCAGCTGTTCTACAGACCTTTCCAGAGGACTACTGCTTTCTTGCGCCAGGTGAGCGTATTAGGTTCAGCAAATTTGGTCGCCTGATCGGAAATGCAGTACCTGTTCGTATTGGCGAAGCGGTAGCAAAAAGTATTCTGGAACATGTATCAAAAATAGACGGTGGAAGTAACTTAACAAAATCTCCAGTTCTGTAATGTGATCGCCCTCTTCAGCCTCATCCCTGCATGAGCGTGCGATCATCAAAGGGTAGCACCTTGTAATAAACGCGATCGCAGCGTGCCGTCTCAACCCCTGTTGCTGGGCTATAACCATTGCGTTCGTAGAGCTGCACGGCTTCGGCTAAGACAGAGGCTGTTTCAATCCAGATTTGGCGGTAGTGACGGGCGGCAATTGCTTCTTCTAGCTGCTGCAATAAAAAATGCCCTAAGCCTTGCCCTCTGGCGGTTGGCAGCAAATACATTTTGCGGATTTCTACCGCGTTGTTGCCTCGACGAATGGGGTAGTAAGCACCTGTGCCGACGATGTGTCCACTTTCCTCAATGACCCAAAATTCTCCCCCTGTTTCGAGATAACAGGCTTCGACTGCCAATACGTCTCGATCTGCTCCTTCAGGATCCCAGCCTAGTCCATATTCTTCTAATGTGGCGGCAATGACCGTGGCGGCAGCATGGCGATCGCAGGGTTGCCAGTCTCGAAGGGTGTAGTGCTTAAAGGTGCAATGCATCAACTATAAATCCGTGGTTCAGGGTGAAGGGTGGTTAAAATTTCGCTCTCAGTTACCACAAGGTTTTCTAGACGGGTCGTCACTGCAACTAGATCGCAGTAGATGTTAGCTAACACCCAGTAAATGCCGTAATGTCGAGCTTGTGAGGCCATCAGCGTGCGGTAAACCTGATCGCCATGTTGACGGCTCATCTGCTCGCAATGCCAAAGATCTGCTTTGCTGAAGTGGGCGATCGCAGGCGAGGGCATTCGGTGCGAATTTGTGTTGAGCGTTATTGAGTATTACAACGGATTGAAATCACATCATTAAATGCAATACTCCGGACTAGGGCTGTTTCATTCTAAACTTTGATGTTTGATGCATCTACGAGAAAGCGCCATTTCAGACTTGAGAAATTCCATAGCTCGATGGCTGAAATCACCTAAACTCGTTACCTAAATCTAGAATGAAATAACCCTGCGTTTATTGATATCATTCTCAATAAAACTGATGTTTGCGCTGGGGTGCTGAGAATAACGATCACTGAAACTCTTGTCCTGTATAGCTTTTGTTTTTGGAGATGTCTTTTGTAAAGGAGATCGCCACCATAGCGAAAGAGAATGCTACTAGCCTGTATTTCTTCTGCTGAATCGGGCGATCACATGGGTTTGAAGAGAAATAATCGAGCTTGAGAAAATCGGTGATCGAAGCGATCATTTGTGCTAAAAAATTAACCTAGACGCAGCCCTAGAAGCCCTGCGGGAAAGCTGAGGCGATCGCTTGAGCTTATTTCTGAAGTGCGATCCCTTACAATGACTATTCAAACATAGTGTGTGATCGCCCAGCCTATTCAGGGCAACTGCACACGTTTCGCAACAAATTCCAGGGACTATGTTGTGAGAACGTTTAAGGCATTAAGAACATCTTCAAGATAACGATTATCCCATCCTGCCTTGAGTCGTTTAGTCTTCATGCCTACCTTCGTTGTCTTGTCTTTTGAAAGCAGATTGATGCCCACATGACGGATAACGGCTAAGTTTTCAGGACTATACCCTTGGCATCCTTTTGCGGTATCTTCGCCAAAGCCAACATCAAGAATCCAATGCAGATTGTTCTCAATACTCCAGTGACTTCTAACGGCCTGTGCAAAGGTTTGGGCATTGCTCTCAATACTGAGAATGTAGTATCTGCATTCGATGCTCACCATACCTGCGACATTTCTTTGAGATTCGACCATGCCAATACTTTTCAAACCTGCCCAGTTCTGGGCACCGCTCAAATATTGTGTATTGCCCATCGTCCAATATTTTCGAGTGCTCAGTGCGTCCATGTTCTTTGTCGTTTGTTGAGTAAAACTGATCCTCGATATCGTTGAAGTTCTTTGTGCGAGCATCTGTAAACAGTTGAGCCACATCTTCATAGAGATTTCCCTGGTTGCCCTTGAGGGCTAAGACATAATCTGCACCTTGATTGATGATGGTTTGAGCAATCTCGGTTTGACATCCCATTGCATCAATACTGACCAAACAGCCCCGTAACGCTAATCGCTCCAGTAATGGGGGGATAGCCGTAATTTCATTGGATTTCTCGCTCACCTTTTTCTGAGCGACCACCAAGTGATGGGATGCAGACCAAACGCTGACCATGTGAATGAAACTGCGGGAATTGCCTGCTTCTTTGGCTCCTCTGAGAGTTTTGCCATCAATGTTGAGTAATTCCCCGGCTGTGACCTGATGGACAGCCTGCATCCATCCCATGAAGCAGCTTTGCAATGACTCGGGCTTAAGACGTGCAAAAACTCGAATGAAGGTATCCGCTGATGGAATTCCATTGGGTAACGCTAGAAAGGTTTTTAACCAAGCTTCTTTCGTTCGTCCATATTCAGCGATTGCCTCCCAGTTATTAGCCCCACAAATCGTCCCACAAATTGTGATAATCACAATGTCAATAAGCTTATGCTCAAGACTGTGAGAGGCTCTGGGGTCTTGTAATGTCCCAAAGTGAGTCTCAATTAGAGCAGTCGGGCTAGTCGTCTGGGAGGCAATGGACATGGCAATGCTTCTTCATTAGGGGTGATCCCACTTCAACATGTCTCATCACTTATTGATTAAGAAACGTGTGCGGTTGCCCTGTATCCCCATATCTGAAGCTAGGGGTTTTACGGCGATTTTCGATAAAATAAGAATCCATACCTGCTGGTTCCCCATCATGCCCAAAGCCGCCGCCCCCTCTCGTCCTCAACCCAAGCCAGCCAAAGAACCCCATGAGCTAAGCGAATGTACCCCACGGCAACTGCCGCCGCTTTTAGGCGCATCCAAAGGGCAACTGACAGAATGGGTGCAGACCCAGCAGCAGCCTGCCTATCGGGGGCAACAGCTTCATCAATGGATTTATCAAAAAGGCATTCGTTCTCTGGGCGAAGTGACGGTTTTCTCCAAACAGTGGCGAGAAAGCGCCGCCCATATCCCCATCGGTCGCTCCACGCTGCATCATCGCTCTGAAGCGCAAGATGGCACCGTTAAGTATCTATTGCGCCTCACCGACGGGCAAATCATCGAGACCGTGGGCATTCCCTCCGATCGCCGACTGACGGTGTGCGTTTCTTCTCAAGTGGGCTGCGCGATGGCCTGTGATTTTTGCGCGACGGGCAAAGGTGGGTTTGTGCGTCATTTGGCCTGTCACGAAATTGTGGATCAGGTTTTGACGGTGCAAGAAGACTTTCAAGAGCGGGTCAGCAATATTGTATTCATGGGCATGGGGGAACCATTGCTGAATATAGATAATGTGCTTGCTGCCGTGCGATCGCTCAATGAAGATATCGGCATTGGGCAACGATCCATCACAGTTTCTACCGTGGGGGTGCCAGGCCGGATCTCGCAGTTGGCAGACTATAGCCTACAGGTGACATTAGCCGTTAGTCTTCATGCTTCTAACCAGTTGCTCAGGGAGCAATTAGTGCCCAGTGCCAAGCACTACCGCCTAGAGGCATTGATGGCAGACTGTCGGCAATATGTAGCGCAGACCGGACGGCGCGTCACGTTTGAATACGTTGTGTTGGCAGGGTTTAATGACAAGCCAGAACACGCCTTAGAACTGGCTCAGATTCTGCGAGGATTCCAGTCCCACGTCAATTTGATTCCCTATAACCCCATTAACGAAGCTGACTATCAGCGGCCTTCTGCTCAGCAACTTCAGATATTTCTGCAAATTCTACAGCGCCATAAAGTTGCAGCCAGCGTGCGTCAATCGCGCGGGTTAGATCGTGACGCGGCTTGTGGACAGCTTCGAGCCTCTCAACTGGAGGATGCAAGCAACACCTACACCTAAATGCCGCCTGTTGAACTATTCTGCGGCGTTGGCTCATTCTGAGCCGGATTCTCAGGACTAGGCGTTGTTGATGGAGCGACAGGTGACGTTGAAGCAGATGCTTTGGGGCTTGGCGATGGCGTTGAAGCAGGTGAAGCCGCAGTTGCTTTCGGTGATGGGGCGATCGCCTTGGGTGTAGATACAGCATCTGGCTTATTAAGCTGCTTAAAAAGCTTTTGCACCAGTGTGACCGTTGCCGTTCTGCCGTTAGACTGGCGCTGAGTCCAGGCGATCGCCTGAGCTTCAGACCCCCGAATTATCCGCAGCAGCGCACCCCAGGCGACAACGCTAGAGTCCCCAGGCGAAACTTTTAGCGCAGTATCAATGCGATTGGCTAAGCGACCTGTATCAGACAGCAGCATTTCGCGCACTTCTGAGCGAGCCGAACGATCTGATTGCAGTACGTCTAACGCAGGCAGCCAAGAGCCATTAACCAAGTACCCCAGAATCCGCTGAACCGTACTGGCAGAAGGCTGATTAGCCTGTGCCTGAGTGACGTTGGCATGAAGCTGCACATAGTCTAACTGTGCCTGGGCTAAAGGTTTCCACTGTTTGGGATTATCTTGTTTATGTTGCTTCAGCAGCGCTAGGGCAGGTGTCCACAACCCACTTTTTGCGAGGGTTAGTCCATCCAGGTAGGCTGGAGCATCTAGAGCTGGCTCCCTCAGCGTAATCGGCTGCAATTGATGGGCAACACCATCGGTCATCTTAAGCTGATAGACAGCGTACTGGGGTTCTAGCCCCACCGTTTGGTTGACCACTAGCTCTGGGACATTATCTCCCGTTACCTGCAACCACTGGGGGACTTCTCCTGGCGGACTCACCCAATTTGTCATCAAATCCAGACGTTCTCGGCGTGGGTCAAAGTAAAAAATTTGCCCATAGGTTGAAACACTGCTGCCCTGAGTTTGGAGTCCCGTGAGGCGTAGCCATAGCCCTGGCTGAGGGGCTGGGTTATAAATATCTGACTGAGTGAGGGGTAACGGCTGATCGGAACCAGCAGAAACTAACGGGTTTTGGTCAGGCGCGAGTAGGTCTGCACCAGAAGGTCCGCGTACCGCAATCACATCTGTTAAGCGAAAGTAGGGTTTGCTTAAAAACAGCCGAATTAGCCACGGCAACTGAAGGGAGCGATAAATGCGGAGTTGGTAAATACTTTCACAAGGTTCGCTACAGCCCGAAGCCTCTTGCTGTGAAGCATCTGCCGAATCTTGTTTTGAAATCGGCATTGCAATATCAGAAGCCGTTTTCATTTCGCTTTGCAGTGCAAAATCAGACTTCAGTACAATGGGCTGTCCCGCTGTCAGCCCTTCTTTGGTCAGTGCCGCCTGAATTTGATCTACGGTTTGAGGCGGTGCTGTTTCGACTTGACGTGGATGAGTGACGCCTAAAAGCTCATGATCTAGCCAAAACGCCACATCTGGATTCACCAAATACTGGAGACTTAGCCATAGCGTTGCTGCAAAGAACCCAAAGCTGCCTAAAAGCAGCAGTCGTGATAACCTAAAGCCTGTTTTGCTAGGGCGATCAGATCGAGAAGGCTGAGTAGAAGATGAAGGTGCTGCAAAATAGGCGAAAGGCTGAGGCTTTCGCCGTTTTCGCTGAGACAATCGGCGTGAACTCACGGTTTTATGAAACGAAAATAGGGGGTCTATAGACGCCGCTGAAAGTCTTCTAGCAAATCCATCAGATTAACCTGACACTGCATGGGCAGTAGCTCTAGCAGCGGCAGTTCTCGCTTGCCCCCGCCCAGGGGCACGGTGAGGGCAGAAAGCACCTGCATCACCTGAGATTCCTCAAGACTTCCGGCTGTGACCAGTGGAGCCAACTGCTTTGCTAAAACCGTATCTAAATGCGCATCAGTCAGATAGAGATGCCACTTTGCCACGTCGATATAAATAGTCTTCCCAATTTCTGAGGCTAAAGCATCTAGATCGCTTGCAGAAAGTGCATTTGCCATAATGTATACCGCTCTTTTTATAAACTTACGATTTAAGTTTGAGGGTTAAGTTTGCTCTGGCTTATTCGTTTTGGCATCAGAATCGGATGCGCTATAGTCGGCGATCGCCAAAACGTATACCCCGTGCATGACCAAAATTGTTGCCCAGATGCCCGTCATCCAAAGCGTCCAAGGCCATGACGCATCTTTTAAAACCCTCACAAACCAGGAGCCAGAATTGACGGCGGCAAAGAGTGCAACGTGTACAGCAAAGTTAATGCGGTCTTCCAGTTTCCGAAAGTCAGGATCACGACGGTCTGGTTCACGGGGCCAACGAGGAGGCATTTTTTAAACCTAAAGCGTAGGGTAGTTTATGGTTTCACAACTCTATCCTAAGCTAGAGCTGTATAGGAGGGTAGGTTTATTCCTTCCCTCCAGGCAAAATCAGAGCAATTTGGAGAAACGGCGTTCAGTTCCAGTTCTTTCAGGCATTCCATCATGATTATGAAACCCTTTTGGTTAAAGTTAAGCAGTGTTCTGGCGGCTGGCACACTCTTTTCTTGCAGCAGTACGCCTGCACCTAGCAACTCGTCTGGCGGCGCTGCCGGGACTGGACGGCTGCAAACGGTACTCGGACGGGGGCAGCTTAAGTGCGGCATTAGCGGAGAACTACCTGGCTTTAGCTTTCTTAACCCGAAAGGGAAATATTCTGGGCTAGATGTGGATGTGTGTCGGGCGATCACCGCTGCTCTTTTCGACAAACCCGATGCGGTTGAGTACCGTCAGCTCAATGCAAAAGAGCGCTTTACGGCAGTGCAGTCTGGCGAAATTGATATTTTGAGCCGCAACACCACCTGGACCATGAGCCGTGATACAGAAAATAAGCTAGAGTTTGCCCCCGTGGTGTTTTACGACGGGCAGGGGATGATGGTTCGCCAAAATAGGGGGCTAAAAACTCTCAAAGATTTTCAGGGGAAGGCGATCTGCACCCAGACAGGCACAACCAACGAGCAGAATTTATCTGATCAGATGCGAAAGCTAGGCGTGCAGTACAAGGCTGTCGTGTTTGAAGATGTGAACGCCACCTTTGCGGCCTATGCCCAAGGGCGATGTGATGGCGTTACCTCAGATCGCTCTCAGCTCGTGTCTCGACGAACAAAGCTCCCTCAGCCAGAGCAAAATATTATCTTGCCAGAACTGCTGTCTCAAGAGCCATTAGCACCAGCCGTGAGCGATGGCGATACCCAGTGGTCAGCAGTAGTGCGATATGTGGTTTATGCACTCATTCAGGGTGAATCTTTAGGGATTACCTCTCAAAATATTGGGCAGTTTGCTAGTTCTACAGACCCTGTTATTCGGCGGTTTTTGGGGCAGGAGGGCGAGTTAGGGAAAGGACTTGGATTGTCGAAGGATTTTGCAGCGCGGGTGATTAAGCATGTGGGTAACTACGGCGAAGTTTATGACCGTAACCTTGGTCTTAAAACGTCGCTGAAGCTAGAGCGAGGGCTAAATAAGCTCTCCACTCAGGGTGGATTGATGTTTTCGCCGCCGTTTCGGTAGGGCCAGTAAATGACTAGGAGGGCGCAATACCTTGCGCTCCTATGGCTACCGTGTAAACAAGTCTGAGAAAATCCCCTCCTCGGAGGGGTGCCCGTAGGGCGGGGTGGGTTAGTCATGGCGCTACTGACTAAC
>JAGVDA010000404.1 GCA_020058975.1 Thermosynechococcus sp. WC_1
GCGTCCTGAAGCTGCTCTACCGATACGTCTTTTTCACGGAAGACATCGGCTGCACCGCCGTCCACAAAATACTTGGCGTTGAAATACTGGTGATCTTCGGCGGCGTAGGGGTAGGGAATCAGTAGGCTGGGGGTGCCCGTAATGGCAAGCTCCGTCATGGTGCCTGCCCCCGAACGGCTAATGGCGAGGTTTGCGCGCTGTAATAGCCCCGCCATGTTGTCGTAAAACGGCATTTCGAGGTAGTGAGCGTGGGTTAACGTTTTGACATCGGGGTCGAGATCGCCCGTTAAATGCACAATCCAGAGTCCGGTCTGAAGCCACAGTGGGGCACATTGACGCACCAGCCGATTGAGTCCTAAAGCACCCTGACTACCGCCCATTACGACGACAACAAATGCGTCTTTAGGTATCTCTAAATCCAGCGGACTAGCCTTCAAAAAACCATCTCGCACAGGTGTCCCCACCACTTGAGTCTTTACGCCTGGTAGATAAGGCTGCGCTGCGGCAAAGCCCAAGGCCACGGCACTGCACCAGCGGCTTAAAAACCGAGTCACCTTCCCTGGAATAGCATTAGACTCATGAAGTACGCTGGGCAAACCGAGCGATCGCGCAGCCAAAATAGCGGGAGCCGCAATATAGCCTCCAGTGGTCAGCACCCCTCGAAATTTTCTGCGTTTGAGGATCTGACGGGTTTGCCAAAAGGACATTGCAAATTTGCCCAGAATGGCTAAGGTTTTGAGGCTGGGCTTACTCTGCAACCCCTCCACCGGAATAATATGCATGGGATATTCTTTCGGCACAAGCTGCGTTTCCATGCGATCGCGCACTCCGAGCCACTCAATCTCATAGGTTTGGGCAGAGTGGGGGTTTGCTAGGGACTGAGCTACGGCGATCGCCGGAAACAAATGACCTCCGGTGCCGCTGGCTGCGACCAAAAGCCGAATCGGAGAAGGACGAGATAGAGAATCAGAAGAGGTCATGGCAAACAAAATGCACTGAGCGCACTGATTGTATCAGCGGAACTGTTCTAAACCCTCATGTGCGTAAAGGCAGATTTAGCGGATACTGCGTTGGAGGATTCTAGGTTTATTGGAAAAACCCGCCCTTTGTACTACTTTGAGTCTGCGCCAGTAGCGTTTCGATAAAGCCGTACAGCTCATCTTCAGGCTGTTCGTTAAGAACCCTAATTTTAAGATCCAGTAAACCCTGCACCAACGCCTCAGCACTGTCTCGATAGTTCACATTTGCCGTCAAAAAATCGGTAAAAACTGTGCGCTCAATCTCTAAGCGAGAGGGGAGTTCATCTTCATTAATGTAGGATTGAAACTCACGCCCGCTAACGTCATACTTCAGCAGAAAAATCAGGGCTTGGCTTAACTCATGCAGCACGGTTCTTAAGGCACGAATGTCTAAATCAGAGCGATCAAACCCGATGCTGCCGTGCAGTCTCAGCTCCACAATGGCTCCTTCGGTATTGTCTTGGGAGGCAGCTTGTTTGACTAGGGCGATCGCCATTTGCTCTAGTTCTGCTGCGGTTTGATTTGGGTTTGCCTCTAAACTCAGTCGCAAAATGCTGCGCTGCTCATAATCTTGCTTTAGCTCTGCTTTTACCCCCTCAGCCGATAGCTCTACTAGATAGACCCCGCGCGGGTTCTGTGCCTGATTCTCGGCAACGCTATTGGCCTCAATGGAGCCAGGGTTAAAAATCCAGTTCTCTAGGCTGTAGTTACGGTGAATATGCCCCAAAGCTAGGTAGTCCACCCCAGCCTCTTTGAGAGGTAAAAAGTCTTGGTAGCGCAGTGCGCCGCTGTATCGCGCAATTTGGCCTTCTAACCCATGGTGAAACATCATGACCGTAAAATCGGGTCCAGCCGGAAGCTGAGGAATCGCCGCCGCCAACTTTTGAATGGCTTGGGGTGCGGCTGCACCATACCACCGCGACCCAATCACCCGCACATCGCAGGGTAAATCAATATAGCTTCCGCTGCGATGCTCCTCTGACCAAGGCTCTAGTTCCTCATGTTCATTGGGTTCTAAAAGCTTGAGTACGCCCCAACTTGAGAGGTAGCGCAGCCAACTTGTTTGGGTACCGTAGGGTCTGTAGTCATGATTTCCCTCAATCGCCAGTACCGGAATCCCTGCTTCTTTGAGCGGCGTGAGGCAAAGCTGTGCCTGATTGAGCGTCGCAGGCATGACCTGACGCTGCTCAAATAGATCTCCTGCAATCAGCACAAAATCGACTTGGGGTTCTAAGGCATATTTCGCAATGGCATCCTGGAGCGCATAAAAGAAATCTTTCGTGCGCTCGGGTGAGTCGTATTTAGTAAACCCTAAATGAACGTCAGCAAGGTGCAGAAAAGTTGGCATGGCGATCGCCCGTAAGTAAAGAGGGATTTATCAAAATGCTCTTGTAGCGATGAATGCATGAACAACTGTATCTAACAGTATCTTAGCTAGACTTGCGGGGCAATCCAGAAATTGTTACAACAAACTTTTTTTAGTCAATGAGTGACACTGCTCATCTAATGAGGGGCAATCTCTGATTACGATCAAAAAGAAGACTTTTAATATTTGTAGAAAAATCTTAAAAGTTTCATTGATATTAAGCTTCAGTGGTGGTTCTGCCTCTCATTAGATAAACAGCGTTTAGCAAGATTAGACGCTTATGCTATTGGTGATCAGATTGGGATGGAAGTATGGATATTTAATTAATCGCTTTGCATTACGTCGATCAATTTCATCACCTGCCAACTTGAGTTCCTGCTGAAACTCTAAAATAGTAGTGTAAATTGGCGTTCCATCAAAGATTTCTTCGGCACTTTTTTGATAGAGTTCTTGATAGGTACGATCATAATACCCCAGGCGATCATAGCGATAGGAAGATAAAAAATAGAGAGTATTAAGCTGATCCATAGTTCGCTTATAGGGCGGCAAAAAATTTAGGATTTGTTCTTCTGAGACTGGCTTATGATTTTCCGAATCTTCCTCCTCATCAGCCATCGGCTTGGTATCTAAGTAAGCAGCCAACGGTTGATTAGGAACAAACCCCATGTAGTCAGCTTGGGTATAGTTGATTGCACTATGTAGTGGCCCACAAGTAAAAATCAGATTGCTCATAATATCGGCTAAAGTGTTCATGTTATCTATCACTTCAGGTATTCCTTTATTCTCAGCAACTGTTTGTAATTCCTGTATCCAATTCTTCAATTCAGGATCGTCTGTAATATCTTGATCGTTTGGATAGAAATACTTAAGATATTTTTCGACATATTTAGTAATTGCGTTCCAAATCAATATGCCGTCATCACGGTAAGGATAGTGGGGTAAATGTTCAGGGTTATCTACCCCACGAATTTGTAAATCTACAGGAAAACTAGCTTCTTTAAAATTCCAATTTTTATAGTAATCAGTCGTAATAGTAAGAGATTCAGTTAAAGATCCGGCTAAAATTTCATCTACTCTGCCACCTTCATTGACAAGCTGTTGTCGCCCTAGATGATTATTTGCAATAAGGAAACGAAAATGGGGGGCGAGTAATAAGCTAATAGGATGTGTTTCAGCCAATTGACGAGCAGTGGCAACTGCAAAAATTTCCATAATAAAGTGAGTTCGACAGAGATGAGTCGTCATTTCATGATGATTCCCATCAGCCACCTGAACACATAACTTCGCATAAAACCAATCTTGATCCTTGTCAGAAGGGGTATAAATTCGACTATTATCATCACTACTAAGTTGAATAGCGATAGGAATCAACTCTCCTCGATCTTTGATTCCCATATCTCGCCAACAGAAGAAAGCACGAGGCTTAGGAAGATACTTACGTGATTTAGAATCATAGGTGCCACCCGCGATTGATTTAGGAGTGAGATAATTAGGATCATCTCCTGTATAGTCAGCAATGTAGACATGTCCTTGAGTCAGTCGTTCAGCGAGATTGATCGGATTGAATTGTTCTACATTATTTTGTGAAATGATAGCAAATCTCCGTCCCAAATCTGAATTAGGAAGTAATTGACGAATTACTACAGGATTGACACCTGCTAATCGCTGGTCGGCAAATGAGCGATCAGTCGTATAATTTTTTGCGACTTCAGGCAAGGGAATTGAAGTAAAGATATCATCAGCATAGTCATCTAGCTTATCGAACGGATCAAATAGCCCACGAACTTTTGCTAGAAGTAAGTTTTGTGCTAATGGAAAGACGGCTGCTGCTAGTTTTTCAGAATGATAAGCTGCTGAAAAATTCTCTTTTGCAGGAATGATATCAACTCTTTTTTTGTTAGGATCTGTATCTAAAAGTGGCAAAGGATATAAGTAGTTAAGATCGAATTTATAAAGCTCACGATTCTTTTCTAGGTAAGAATTTCTATCATTAGCGTTGGCTTCGTCTTTTTGCGGAAGAATGGGTTTCATAGTTTTCCTTGAAATAGTTGAAATTACTATAACTTGAACGATATTTAAATACTTTATGTTTTTCTAGGATAAAGTATGATTCTATAAGTATTGGTCAACAAAATAGCTGACTGTATTCTGCGAAGAATAACTTAAGACTTTATTCTTTTTAAAGAATTTTATTGGTTGGTTGACAAAATGTAGTAATGAATGTTTTTATGGTAAACATTTAAACCAAAAAAATGACAACATATTTCTAAAGTGAAGTTTTTTGACAACAGTAAAACTGGAGAAAAGAAAACCTGTCCGGTGATGATGAGC
>JAGVDA010000472.1 GCA_020058975.1 Thermosynechococcus sp. WC_1
GCGAAAGGAAAGTAAGCCTTGAGTATCCCTGCTTAAGCCCACCCAAACAACCAAAAAGGGATCTGTTTAGGGCTACGCTTTACATGAAAAGTGTTACCCACTTTTGAACCAGGCCATATCCTGCATCCTAAAAGTCCTGTTCACAATTGAGAGGAGGGGGTTAACTCGGCCTTGCGTCATTCGGGATCGATTTCCCAACCAATGATTCGAGTTTTAACCTTTTAACCACAGAGATTACCCTAGCTTCTCCACGATGTCTGGCATCTAAGGGGTGACGGTCTATCTCTCTGGTCTTAAGATACAAGGGACGGGAAGCGCAGTCTTTGAAAGAGCTGCTGGAAGGGCGGCGATGATGAGAGGGAAGAGGGCGAGAGGGGCAGGGGCTTGCGGGGACTTGATGTTTAAGCTGTCTCGTTATAACCGGATATTGTTCTTGTCGCTGCTGGGGATTGTTATCGGATTCGCTATAGCGGTATGCACTCAGAATTTATCAAACGCGCTACCGTTGACCGCCTCAATTCCGCTGACGAGAACCCAAGAGAATCTTTCTCAAACTATTCCGCTTACGGGGCCGTGGCAGTTTGTTGCCGATCCTTTTGCTAAGTCAATGCCCTTAGTGCCTTCCTCAACTCAAACATCGCCGCCGGATGCGTCGCAATGGCAGGCGATCGCCGTGCCCTCTAACTGGTATACCGCCGGCCATGACCTATCTGGGGTCGTTTGGTATCGCCATCAGTTTCCAGGCAACCTGCACCTGCAAAACAAAACGCTTCAGCTTGTGTTTGAAGGGGTGGACTATGCCGCAGATGTATGGATCAACGGACGCTATTTGGGTTTTCATGAAGGTTATTTTCAGACCTTTCGGTTTGATGTTTCAAAATCTCTCTATTCTGATCGCCCCAATGAACTTCTGGTGCGAGTCAATAGCCCCAAAGAGCCAGAGATAGCAGACTGGTCACTCCATAAGCGACTCATCAAAGGCGTTTTGGGGCATCATGATGCCCGACCAGGCGGGGCTTGGACTGCCGCCGCCCAAGACTACAACACAGGAGGCATTTGGGCATCTGTTTACCTAAAAGTGTCGGAGACTGTCGCGATTGAGCAGGTCAAAGTTACGCCCCATTTAGAAGTTGGCAACGCCACAGCTAAAGCAGAAGTTGCCTTAACAATTAACGTTACGGGGTTAACGGCAACTCCAGTTGATCTAGAAATGCAGCTTAGCCCTAAGAACTTTGCAGGCGTACCGGATGCCCCTCAGCATCACACCGTCCAGCTCCGGCCTGGACTCAACCGCGTGAACCTCCCTGTGGTTGCGGATCGTCCCAAAAGATGGGAAACCTGGGATCACGGCACGCCTAACCTATATGGGCTGACTGTAAAAGTGCGACGGGGCGATCGCCTCCTAGACCAAACCAAAACCACCTTTGGCTTTCGCACCATTGCCTTTGACCCGAAAGAAAAAGTCTGGAAACTCAACGGCAGACGGTTATTTATTCGAGGCACCAACTACATTGCCTCCCAGTGGCTGGGCGAAATGACGCCAGAAAAGTATCAGGCTGATATTGACCTCATGAAAAAGGCCAATATTAACGCTGTGCGGGTTCATGCCCACGTCACAGGGCAGGCTTTTTATGATTTGTGCGATCGCGCGGGTTTATTTGTATGGCAAGATTTTCCATTGCAGTGGGGCTATACCGAAGACCCGAAGTTTGGGCGCGAGGCCATCAAGCAGGCTAAGGATATGGTGAACCTGCTGTACAACCATCCTTCTATCATGGCCTGGAGCCTCCACAACGAGCCACCCTGGAACGCCACTTGGATGAAATACAAGTACAAAAGCTACAGTCCGCAGCAAAATCGCCTGCTAGATCGACAGCTTTATAGCAGCTTGGGCACCTATGACCCTACCCGCTACGTGCATCCCTACTCTGGCGTTGAAGAACATCCCTGGTGGGGCTGGTACTCGTTTACTTATCAAAAATATGCGGAGCCAACTAAAGAATCCATCATTAGCGAATTTGGGGCGCAGGCGCTGCCAGACTTGCGATCGCTGAGGCGTTTCTTCTCAGAGGCTGAACTCTGGCCTGATACAGAAGCTAAGTGGAAAAAATGGGAATTCCATAACTTTCAGCGGCACGAAACCTTTGACCTTGCCAAAGTGTCGATGGGCAATAACCCAGCAGAATTTGTCATCAATACCCAGCGCTACCAGGCCGAGGTAAATCAATTTGCCGCCGAAGCCTATCGTAAACAGCGCTATCAGCCCGTTTCAGCCATCTTTCAGTTCATGTTTTCAGAGTGCTGGCCTTCGATTAACTGGGGGATGGTCGATTACTGGCGTAACCCAAAACCAGGCTATACGGCATTACAGCAGGCATTTCAACCGATCTTGCCCATGGTGGGAAACCTTCAGAAGACCGTAATGCTGGGTAAACCAATCACCTTTGACCTCTCGGTCATTAACGATCTTTGGCAGTCTTTTCCAAACTCGACGCTGACCTACACCTTTCTCAAAGACTATCGCGTGGTTAAAGGTGGAGAAATTGCAATCGCGTTAAATCCAGATTCTGTCACTCCGGCTCGATCCATCACGCTGTTGCCTATCCCAATAGGACGCTATGAACTTCAGCTTAAGGTTACGGATGCTCAAGGCACATTCTTAAGCCAGAATGCATACAGCTTTGAAGTGGTAGCGCCTGGACGTTGAGTAGGATGGCGGCTATCGGAATATTATTGGGCACCCTAAAGCTATAAACGATGAACTGCAGCGTTTGAAGGTGATCGCCACCAACGGCTAAATCGGTTCAGTGATGTAGGGGGGCTATGATACTATCCAATCCGGTCTTAGGGCTACGGAATCTGATGTCCAGTGTTCGTACAGGCAATGCCTCCAATCTCCAATCTCAGAGAAGAGTGAGCGTTGTTCAAGATATCCAAACGGCTAGCTCTGAACCGATACTCAGCTTTAGCCTCAAGGCGCTCAATCCTGACCCGCTGGTTGAGTGTATCGCGTGCCCTGGAGAAGCTTCTACATGGGTTAACGCAGTCGCCATTAGCCCCGACGGCCTGACTTTTGTGTGCGATCGCCACGACATTGACCTTCAATTATGGGATCTTAAGAAGGGGCGATCACTCCTGACGCTAACAGGGCACTCAGCCATGATTAGCACGCTAGCCTTTAGTCCTAATGGTCGAACCATCGCAAGCGGGAGCTATGACAAAACTATCAAAGGATGGGATCTCGTCAACGGATCGCTGTTATTTACCCTAAAAGGTCATAGGGCTGGGGTTAATGCGGTGGCGATTAGCGCCAATGGTGAAACCCTCGTAAGCGGCAGCGATGACCGTACGATTAGAGTTTGGAATTTACCCCAAAGAAAGCTATTGCATACCCTCAAAGGAGGAACTGCGGGGGTGCAAGCCGTTGCCATTAGCCCCGATGGACAGACCTGTTTTAGTGGGGGTGGCGATCGCCTCATTCGAGCCTGGAATCTAGCCAAAGGGAAACATCTATACACCCTAGAAGGGCATCAGTCTGGGGTCAATGCCCTTGCGTTAAGTCAAGACGGATATACCCTAGTGAGCGGTGGTAATGACAGAGCCATTCAAGTGTGGAATCTTAACAACGGTCAAATTCTGCATACCCTAGAAGGCCATGCTGCACCCATCAGTGCCATTGCGATTCGCTCCGATGGTCAGACCCTTTTTAGCAGCAGCAAAGACAATACGATTCGGGTATGGAGTTTAGAGCATGGAACTCACTTACGGACTCTCAAAGGACATTTTAATTACGTCAGTTCTGCTCTAGCGCTGGATCAAGCAGGAAATACCTTAATTAGCGGTGGAACAGGAATTCCTCTAAAGATATGGAGCGTAATAAACTCTTCAAGCAAAAAACTATTAGCCTAAGAATTCATCTGAGCTGAGATTTACACCATTCCTGTATGAAATATCGGATTAGCAAAATCCAGCTCTTAAAAATTCTTGTCCAGAATGTTAGTGTATTAGCAATCTGGAGCTTGATAGGCATAGATGCATTTGCTGCCCAGAACTTTTTACCCATTCAAGAAAATATTAAACCTGTATTACCCTCACCACCTTCAATAGATTCGAGTTTGACGAATTCATCTTTTACTCCAATTTTAATCGGTGGACCAGATAATTTTAAGCCAAAGTTTAAATCTCCAAACGTCACAGAGTCAGACCCTCAACCTGAAACCGTAATCGATCTTACTGAGACATTAGGATGGCCTCAGTTAAGTGATTTAGAAACAAGAAGAAAAGTCGAACAAGATCAGATAAAAAAAGCAAAAGAAGAC
>JAGVDA010000038.1 GCA_020058975.1 Thermosynechococcus sp. WC_1
GTTTCTGGCAATTCCTGCCACCCGATCCAATTTTTTTGATGTGGGCTGGTACAACATGCTCGCTGCTGCGATCGTTACCTTCTTTACCGTTGCGGCAGGCTTTTACGAGATCTTGTTGGCAAAGCCCTCAGCCGATGTAACCAGCGCGTGGGGGCTACAGGCGATGGAAACCATGCTCTGGCACGGCGTTGGCGGGGTTGTCCTGCTGTTTTTGATTGCTGGCATGGCGATTTGGCGAGGCTTCCAGCGATTTCTCTGGCGCAAAGATATGGCAAGGCAGGTGCAGTGGGGCTATCTGTTGGCAGGTCTGGGAATTTTTGTTCTCATGTTTGCCCACGGCACCCTGGGTGCGCATCTGGGGGGTGAATTTGGCGTTCACGTCAGTGCCGATCAGCTATTGCAGCTCGGCGAAAATCCAAACGTGCTAGGGGGGTAATGTCTATGAGCATTCGGACTGTGATTACGTTGGGGTTAGTGGCGATCGCCCTTGCCCTCATCAGCCTCTGGATGGGGCAGCAGGCCTACACTTGGTTTCCACCCCAGGCGTCTGCCGAATCGGTTTTAGTAGATCAGCTTTTTAGCTTTTTGGTGGCGCTGGGCACCTTCATTTTTCTGGGCGTGGTCGGCACCTTAGCCTATGCCGTGCTATTCCAGCAGGCGGGTAAGTACGACACCAGCGATGGCCCCCCCATTGAGGGCAATGTGCCCCTAGAGGTGGTCTGGACTGCAATTCCCTTTGCCTTGGTAATCTGGATTGCTTTTTACAGCTATCAGGTCTACGACCAGATGTCGATTTTGGGGCCGATGGAGCATGTCCACGGCAAGATGGTGATGTCCTCGGCGATCGCCGCCCCCCCATCACAACCCTCTCCAACGGCAGCAGATGCCCTCCCTCCCATCGAAGTTCATGCCCGTCAGTGGGTATGGGAATTCCGCTATCCCGATCGCAACGTCACCAGTACAGAACTGCATCTTCCGAGCAATCAGCGGATCAAGCTTATTTTGCAGTCTGAAGACGTTCTGCACGGTTTTTTTGTCCCCGCCTTTCGCATTAAGCAAGATATTATCCCTGGTCGCGTAATTGATTTTGGGTTTACCCCCATTCGAGAAGGACGCTATCGGCTGCGGGATTCTCAGTACAGCGGCACCTACTTTGCCGCTATGCAGGCCGATGTGGTCGTCGAGTCGCTAGCAGCGTATCAACAGTGGCTGACTGCCGCCGCCGCCCAGCCGCCGACTGAGGCCTATAACCGAGCCTTTGAGGAGTATCATCTCGCCCAAAATCCCATTAGTACAGGGTGGAAGATTGTTGAGCCAGCCTCCCCTCCCCTCGTGAATGTATCCACCCATCCTTCCCAAAATCCCCCAAGTGGGAAAGAGAGTAAACCATGACGAATCTCTCCGTTGAGGCGATCGCCCAAATTGAACAACCCCTCCCAGGTGCGCCCGATAACTGGAAGCGGTTCTTTAGCTTCAGCACTGACCACAAGGTCATTGGCATTCAGTACCTGGTGACTGCCTTCTTCTTCTTTTTAATTGGCGGTCTGCTCGCCATGGTGATGCGGGGCGAGCTGATTACCCCTGAATCAGACTTGGTAGATCGCGCCGTGTACAATGCCATGTTCACCATGCATGGCACCATCATGCTGTTTCTGTGGACATTCCCTGCCCTATTAGGGCTATCCAATTATCTGGTGCCCCTGATGATTGGGGCGAAGGATATGGCCTTTCCAAAACTGAATGCGGTGGCCTTTTGGATGGTTCCGGTGTTTGGGTTTATTCTGATGGCAAGCTTTTTTGTACCAGGTGGTCCCTCCCAGTCTGGCTGGTGGGCGTACCCTCCCGTGAGCCTTCAGAACCCGACGGGCAACCTGATTACGGGGCAGACCCTTTGGCTGGTGGCGGTTGCCATTTCCGGCGTGGCCTCTATTATGGGTGCGGTCAACTTCGTCACCACCATTGCGCGGATGCGCGCCCCAGGGATGTACTGGTTCCGGATGCCCGTGTTTGTTTGGACGGTGTTAGCAGCGCAAATTATTCAGCTTGTTGGCCTACCCGCGCTGACCGCCGGAGCCATCATGCTCTTGCTCGATATCACAGCAGGCACCAGCTTTTTTGACCCCGCCAAGGGGGGCGACCCAGTGCTGTTTCAGCATTTCTTCTGGTTCTACTCTCACCCTGCGGTCTATGTCATTATTCTGCCGATCTTTGGCGTGTTTTCAGAGATCTTTCCGGTCTATGCCCGTAAGCCCTTGTTTGGCTACAAAGTCGTTGCCATCTCGTCCCTGGTTATTACAGGCTTGAGCGCCGTTGTCTGGGTGCATCACATGTTCGCCAGCGGTACACCTGGGTGGATGCGGATGCTGTTTATGGCAACCACGATGCTCATTTCTGTCCCGACGGGCATCAAAGTATTTGCCTGGGTGGCGACCATCTGGGGCGGCAAGCTCCGTCTCAATACGCCCATGCTGTTTGCCCTTGGAGGGCTGACGATGTTTGTGTTTGCTGGCGTTACAGGCATTATGCTGGCGGCAGTGCCCTTTGATATTCATGTCAACAACACCTATTTTGTGGTTGGGCACTTTCACTATGTGATCTACGGCGCTACCGTCATGGGCATGTATGCCGCAATCTATCACTGGTTCCCTAAAATGACGGGGCGCATGTATTCCGAAGGATTAGGCAAACTGCACTTTGCCCTGACGTTTATTGGCACCAACCTCAATTTTTTCCCCATGCATCCCCTCGGACTCATGGGAATGCCTCGGCGCGTCGCTTCCTACGACCCCGAATTTGCGTTTTGGAATGTGATTGCGAGTTTAGGGGGTTTTCTGTTAGGGATGTCTACTCTCCCCTTTTTGCTCAACATCATTGGCTCTTGGGTACAGGGCGAACAAGCACCAAAAAATCCGTGGCGGGCGATCGGGCTAGAATGGTTGATTTCTTCACCGCCCAGTGCCGAAAACTTTGAAGAACTGCCGATTGTCATTGCCGAGCCGTATGGCTACGGTAAATCTGAACCCCTGGTTTCAAATCCTGATGCCTTGGAGGTCGCCCATGAATCCCGCTGAAGTCGATCAATCCCTCAATACTTTGGGTGCGCCCAGTCAGCCGCCAGCGCGCGAGGCTACTCACGGTCACGATGATGCAGGCAATCGGATGTTTGGCTTCATCGTATTTCTGCTGTCTGAAAGCGTGATCTTTTTCAGCTTTTTTGTGGGCTACATCGTCTACAAAACCTCAGCCCCCGAATGGCTACCTGCTGGCGTAACGGGGTTAGAAATTCGAGAGCCTGCCATCAATACCGTGGTGCTGGTGTCGAGTAGTTTTGTGATTTATGTTGCCGAACGCTTTCTCCACGATAAAAATATTTGGGGCTTTCGAGGGTTCTGGCTGCTGACGGCGTTAATGGGGAGCTATTTCTTGTATGGTCAGGCAGTGGAATGGCGCGGCCTTTCCTTTGGCTTGACCGATGGCGTTTTTGGCGGCACCTTTTACCTGCTTACGGGGTTTCACGGTCTACATGTGCTGACAGGGGTATTGCTTCAGCTCATTATGCTGGGGCGGTCTTTTCTGCCAGGCAACTACGACAAAGGTGAATTTGGGGTGGCAGCCACCTCTTTGTTCTGGCACTTTGTGGACGTCATCTGGATTATTTTGTTTGTGCTGATTTATGTGTGGCAGTGAGGCGGCATCATCATGATTATCGACGACCAATCCTATGATGTGATCATTGTGGGCACAGGGGCTGGGGGCGGAACCCTTGCCCAAAAGCTGGCTCCGACGGGCAAAAAAATCTTGATTTTAGAGCGGGGCGATTTTATGCCCTTGGCGGAGCAGAACCGCAGTAATGTAGATATCTTTAAACGCGAACGGTACCACGCACCCGAACAATGGTACGACCGTGCTGGAGAACCGTTTTCGCCTCAGACGAATTATGCCGTCGGGGGCAACACCAAAATTTATGGCGCTGTCTTGCAGCGATTCCGAGAACGGGATTTTGAGGCAGTTCAGCACCAGTCGGGCGTTTCGCCAGAGTGGTGTTTGAAATACGCCGACTTTGAACCCTACTACACTGAGGCTGAAGCCCTTTACAACGTTCACGGTCAACCCACTAGCGATCCGACTGAGCCACCCCACAGTGCAGAGTATCCATTTGCTCCTGTGGTGCAGGAAGCTCAAATTGAGGGGATTGTTGGGGCGATCGCCCAGCAAGGTCTGCACCCCTCTCCGCTCCCCCTAGGACTCACCCATCAGGATGATGACTTTACGAACGATGCCGAAGTTAGCGGCATTACCCCTGCGTTAACCCATGCCAATGTGACTTTGAAAACAAAGGCGAAGGTTCTTCGGCTACATACAAACCCCTCTGGACTTGCCGTGAAAGGGGTAGAAGCCGAAATTGCAGGAGAATCCTTTCTGTTTTTAGCGGATATTGTGGTGCTGGCCTGCGGCGCGATTAATTCGGCTGCTTTATTGCTGAGGTCAGTAAGTGAGGCGCATCCTAACGGGTTAGCAAACCGCTCAGGCTTGGTGGGACGCAACTTGATGAAAAGCCTCATCACGGTGGTGGTACAGCTCAGCACCAAACCCAATTCCGGCACGTTCCAAAAATCGGTTTCGGTGAATGATTTTTATTGGGGCGATAAAGATTTCCCCTATCCCATGGGGCATATCCAAAACTCCGGCGGGCTGCTTTCTGACGTGATTTTTGCAGAAGCCCCGCCGATGTTTTCGGTATTGGCAAAGTTTATGCCTGGTTTTGGACTGCGGCAGTTAGCGACTCATTCCATTGGGTGGTGGGCGCAGACAGAAGATTTACCCAATCATAAGAATCAGGTGCGACTGGAGAATGGGAAGGTAATTGTGAACTATACGGCCAACAACCGCGAAGCCCACGATCGCCTCATTTACCGCTGGACTGAAGTACTCAAATCGGTTGAAAAAAACCTAGTGAGCTTTCAGAAAGGCGTAATCCATCCTAAAGGTGAAAGCCCTTTACAGGTGTTAGCCAATCAGTGTGGCACCTGTCGCTTTGGCATAGATCCTGATGCCTCTGTCCTAGACCCTAACTGCCGCGCCCATGATGTCGAGAACCTGTACGTTGTCGATAGCAGCTTCTTCCCTTCTAATGCTGGCGTTAGTCCCGCTTTGACTATCATGGCGAATGCCCTACGGGTAGGTGAGCATCTGATGGGACTGTGAAGTATGAGTCAGAGCAAGGCTAGAATCTCTTTTTTTGGCGTAATCGCCGCGCTACCGTTGCTGTCAAACAGATTTTTCCAAAAGCCCATGCCGCTGCTGCTGCCCACACGATAAAGCGCACACTTAGGTTAGTATAGGCTGGCGTAAGTAAATCTACCGTTATTAAATACAGAATGTGTTCATGAAATTTGAATTCTGAAGTTTCAACTAGTAGACAAACTTACGCCAAGCTGTACTAGAAGGAGCTAAGCGTGATAACTTAGTGGTGCAGAAAACTCAAAGTAGCTGAAAGCCTTAGAATACAGTAATCTTGGCAAACTCAATACGAGAGTTCATAGCATCTCGCTTCTTGAGAGA